>NZ_JBNHEQ010000071.1:32659-68948 GCF_050016015.1 Dapis hubbardiae BLCC-M172 | reverse complement strand
GGAATAGGGAATAGGGAATAGGGAATAGGGAATAGGGAATAGGGAATAGTAAACTTTCAAAGGGTTTCAGGATTAAGACATTTATTAATCTTTGCTTCGACTGCTATAATATCATATCCAGATAATCAGCAATAAAAAAGTTTTTGTTTGTAGTAAAGCTCTAGCCAGAATTGTATAAATTGCTCAGAGCTAAACTACAAGCTTTAATTATAACTATTCAACCAGATATGATATAAGGTTTATTTACACCTATCTATTTATGGTTAAATTCGTCTCTCTATTTTTGAGTTTTTCCCTGACTTCATAAGCTTTAATGTCATAGCCTTGATTGGGGTTTTGTTTGTGAAGTGTAATTAATAAGTCTATGTAAAATTGATAGTATTTTTGAATTGTAGTAAAATTTGATTGATGGAGATTAGTAAGAATAATTTCTGTATAAAGTTCTTCGATAATATTGATAGCTGATTCGATTTTTGTTAATGCTTCATTTAAGTTACCTTGGTTGTATCTAAGAACTGCTAAATTATAGAGAGTATTGGCAATACTCCCTGGATCTGGAATTTTTTGGAATAAGTCTAGAGATTGGTTGAAGTAATCTAGTGCAGTTTGTTTTTTTCCTAAAGTATCGTAGACGAGACCAATATTATTCAGAATAATAGCTTCCCCTAAAATACTTTTCATTTTTTGGAACAAGTTTAGGGATTGGTTGAAGTAATCTAGTGCAGTTTGTTTTTCTTCTAGAGCATTGTAGACAAGACCAATATTATCCAGATTTATGGCTGCCCATATTTGGTAGTTTGTTTTTTTATAAAGTAGTAGTGCTTGCTCAAAAATGACTATTGCTTGTATTTTTGATGTTTTTGTTTCTTGTTTGAATAGTTCATTCCCTTGTCGATATAATTTGTTGGCTTTGAGGCTGAGTTTTATCTCTATAAAAATTATGATTACACTGACAATAATAGAGAATACTAATAGATAAAGCATGATATTAGCTGCTGTCAGATTATTCGGATCATGCAAAATAACTGATAAGATTAATGATACAAATAAAGAAGCAATAACATTAACAAGTGTAGAAGTATTAATCAGTAAGACAAATAAAGAACGAACTGGAAAATATTTTGCTCCTAAAATGGAATTAATCAACGACATGATTTTTGGTATTTTCCTAACCGCAAATCTTGATAAATAATTAACTAATCGGAATAATCTTGAATCCTTATCAATAAATATAGTGATTTGAAATATTATTACTACGATTATAGAATAAAGAATCGGCAACATTATATAGTAATCAGTAAAAATGAATAAGCCAATTATTAATAACCAAGGAAAAATAACACCAAATACCATAAGACTTATCACCAGGCAAATAAATACTATTCTAGTTATCAAATTATTGGATTCAAAAATTGAAGATTTCTGTGAAATTACTTTTGTTTGAGATACAATAAGCTGCAAGAAGTGTAGATAATAAAAAGACCAGTATAGTCTTTGATCGTCTAAGTCAAAACTAATATTAAAAAAGCTCGCTATCAATAAACAAAGAAACATATTAATAATTATATGAATGTCTAAACTGGAAAAAGATAACCTTCGAGTCTGAAAAGCCATAGATTTACACCTTTTTTGATAACTAAAATTTTTGAGGAAATTATATTTCTAGACACTAGAAATATATGGAACTTTGAGTAAGCAGATTACTTGATGATTAGGTAGTCAGTAATTACTATTAAGAATAGTATAAAATCCGGTTGAACAGTTGTCATTGCGACGATAGGAAGCAATCTCGCGAAAGCCCTGAGATTGCTTCCTTCCACTCCGTTCCAGTCGCAATGACTTAGGTATAGTAATTATCCGAATTTTATATAAGAACTTTGTCATGGAAATTTTTACCGTTATTTCCTACAATATTTCAAAATTTTGGTAAATAATTCCTGAAATGTTTATCTGTTAAAGTCTACAAGCATCTACGCGAGAAAAGAACAACTTGATCCGTTCAGCGGGTAGCATCTGCTCACTAGCACCCATAACAGCTCGAAACGGTATATGCCCCAAATAAGGAGTATTGGGATTAACAGATTCCCAAACCAGATTCCATTTACCTGCTTTGCGCCAACCCACTTTCTCTATAAAAGCACTCTTATATCTTTTGTAATATTCTTTTGTCGCGCCACCCAGTTGATAAGCTTTCCAAACGTACCAACCACCACTGACACTATCATAAATTTTCTGCTGAACAGAAAAGCCAAACTGACCATTACTATACTTTAGCCAAAGTTTATCAATTGTACTCAAATCCTTGCAGGATAAATTATTTAAGTCTTCTCTTTCTACCGATCGCTCCCACACCTGACCTGTCAGTTTCAGTATTAATGTGCTTGTCTCTTTGTCTGCTTCTTCCCAGTTTCCTGCCACTAACAAGTCGCGCAGTTTTGTGTAATCAAGTCCCGCTTCTGAAACTAGAGGTACATAATGAGGAACTGCTTTACCCCGATACTCCTGAAACAAATTAATAGGTATACCCCAGTGAAAAGTATTAAGTCGATCATATGTTTCTATCCTTTCAACAATTTGCTGAAAAGTTGCCTTTTGTGCGTCATACAAACTTGCTTTTTCTGATTCCAAACTTTGGATTATTTCTAGATCGCTCATGCCATGAACTGCTACAACCTCACCCCTAACATCTACAACTGGAGATCCACTCATTCCATCGATATTCAAAACTTTATAATAAACTCCATAACCGTCTGCTAACTGAGCTAAACTCGAAACAGTACCAGAAACAAATTTAGGCAGCAACTCCTCACTCTCCATTGGCAAACCAGAAATATAGATGGAACTACCTATTTTCATATTTTCATAATTACCTATTTTCAAAACTGGATAATTGCATTTTTTGCCCTCTGGTTGAAACGTGACTAAAGCTAAATCAATATTACTAGGAAATATTTTTACACTACTAATATCCCAGACTTTTTCATCATTAGTTCGTAATATTGTCTCGCCGTCTTTTTTGACAAAGTTAGCTGTGGTTACTACAGTACAAACATCAGTTTTTCCAGATACAAAAAAACCTGTTATATGTTCAGGTTTATTTCTAGAGGAGATTTTGACAAGACTCGGTTCTAGTCGAGAGGCAATTTTTTCCGATGATAATTCTCTCGAACAGTTTGTCAGAGTTAGTGCTAGGAATATTAGAGCAAAAATTCTTGGTAGAAATTTCATCTTTTTTATAAGTTGAGAAGTCTAATTATTACCATTATAGTTAACAATTACAAAATAGGTTATTCCTTAATATAGGAGAAATTTGAAGAGTCAGAGTTATGGAAAATGTTAAGACTAGATGATAATAGTAAGTAGAGCATAGTAATATCATTTCACGGAAGTTAAAAGTTAAAAGTAATATTTTATAAGCTCAAAACTTTGAGTATAAAGTAATTTCAGGAAAGTATTTCACATTTAAAGAAAGATTTTTGGTTTCAACAGGGAGTACAAGAAGCTTTAGAAATCCTGAGATATTATCTTTTAAATTCTCCAAAAACTGTACAACCTATTCTGTAGTTAGCACCTGCTTCTACTGTGATAAAAATATCAAATATGAATGATCGAATTGTACTATTAGTCAGGGGATTGGATATTAAAGAAAGACTAAATTTATATAGAATTGGTTCAGGATATTCAGGAACTCTCAAGAAATTCAGACAGTATGCAGTTAGACTGGAATTAGACTAAATACTAATAGGATATAATCCCATTTTGCTCATACTCATAAATGATAATTTGCCTAAAGCTATAAATGCTTGATCTATGGGAGTTTGGCAAGTAATTTCAGGAAGCAAAACCTTTAATTAGGGTTTGCTGAATAAAGTCTTTTAGTAGGGGTAGGAGTCAGGATAAATGGGTATGGGAGCGAGGAGGTAGTGGGAGGAATTATCCCTTAATTTTCCTGTAATATTGAGCCAAAAATGCTAATTTTTTGAACCTAAATGACCTAAAATTTCGTACTTTTTCCAGACCAAAAAAGGCTAAAAAAATTATCTATTAAGGCTTTTATCTTTAATCAGCAAGCCCTAATTCTATAAATCCAACTACAGGAATTGATTTGAAATTATGGTTACAAAATAGAAGAAATTTATATAGTATTGGGAAATAAGGATTTTCCTGATTTTAAGCCTTCTTATCTCTACTAGATAACTAAAGCATTCTTCCTTGCCGATACTATTTGTAGACAAATTTTTTCACCCCTGGAATTACTCGTTATTTCTAGCAAAAAGTTGAGCTAATTTTTCTACAGTTAAAGTAGACAAAAAACCCAAAGTATAGGGTTCCTCACTAATAGCTAAAGCATAAGAAGAACCTAAATAATTGAAATAATCAGAATCATTCCTCACATACATCTGAAAAAATGCCAAACCCAAAGCATTAATATAAGACTTAATCACAGGAGAACTTGCACTAACTAACTGATTTAAAGAGTCATCATCTACAGATTCTACATCCTGAATAGCAGTCACATTAAAATCCAGATGTTTAGCACCTTTTGTCAACATAAAATACTTCTCTTTTACTGGCAACCAAGTAAAAGGATAAACCTGTTCTCTTACTACCGGAGTTAATTGATCTTCACTACCAGCAACCCACAAAATCGGTATATTAATATTACTAAAACCTGACTGACCAAATATACTCCCATTCACTGGGTCCATAACTAATACTGACTTAATTCTTTCATCGCGAAAATTATAATTTTGATAATTTTTTTGAGGCAATTCCAAAGCACGACATTGTAAAAATAAGGAAGGATTTAAAGATTTAATCTGTGGCAAACAATCTTGTTTTAGTTGTTCAAAATTAATTTTTGCTCCAGCCAAAGCTAAAGCTGTATAAGCACCAAAAGATTGACCAGCCATTCCCACATTTTTTAGATTGAGCCTTCCTTGGAATTGAGATTTATTTCGCAGTTCTAACTCATCTAATAAATAACTAATATCTAGAGGTCTGTTAATAAATTCTTGGAGTTGAAATATATCTTTTTCTTCCCCATCCAGAAAAGCTTGAAAATGATTAAAATCACTCCCTGGATGTTGTACTTTTGCCACAGCAAAACCATAAGAAGCTAAATGTTTTGCTAAATGTTGCCATTGACTAAGTTTTGCAGCTAAACCAGGAGAAAGAATTACTACTGGCATAGTTTGATTTTTTGGTAGATTATCAGGTAAATAAAGATTAACAATAAATTGGCGTTGGCGACTTTTATCGTACAGTTTAAGAGTCTCTTGATAGAAATAAAAATTTCCTGGTTGGCGTAAATCTGGCAATCTGGAAAAATTTACTTTTGGTTCAGTATTAGCAGCAGTTAATGTCAGTTGGTTAACTTCTAGTAGCAGTTTTTCTGTATCTTGGATCAAGCTAACAAATTCTCTCTTAGTTGCCAGAATTTTAAGTATGTCAAACTGAATTTGACCAGAAAAATTCTTTAATAAATTTATGGGGGTAAAATCTTGAGATTCAGCAGTCGTGATTAAAGCTTCTCGAATAGCAACACCACCATTTGTACCATCTACCTGAATCATTTCTCCCAAATAATTCAGTAAATTTTCTCCCATTTGAGAATATAAACCTTGAGTCAGTTGTCTGGGATTAATCTTGAGTTGAAAATTCAGGATGTTTCGCAATTTTTCTTGATTTTCTACATTTATAAATAGGAGATAAAGTTTTAATTCTTCATCAACTTTACCTGTTTCAGCATAATTTTCTAAAGCACCTAAAGAGACTCCTATTCTGAAAATACCGTAATTCAAATAAACTTGTTCTGCTGCTTTGGCTGAGAAAGTTGTTAATAAAAAGGGAATAGTTCCTAATAGTAGGGAACCTAAGCATAAAAGTATCCTTTTTTTTGTTTTACCACGACGTTTTTTGAAAATATCTAGGTTGATTTTTCTATTCATTATACAAATTTGATAAATGTTTGCTACATTTTACAGTGCTTCTCGTTGTTATGAGGTACAAAATTTTATGTTTGGGGGAATAGGGAATAGAAAAGAAAGAAAACAATTATAACTAATAACTTTGGGAATGGCTATATGTACCTCATAACTTCGTAAACTGTTGTATTAAGTGGGAGAAAATTCAACAATTAATAATTACCTCTTCTGTAATAGAAGGATTGGCTAAAAGGATTTTTTTTCTTCTCTTGTTCAATTCGATATAGCATTTTCAGCTATCGCCGACATGAAACGCTGCGCTACATGAATGGAGAGACTTTATACCTAAATTTTTCAGTAAATATAAGAATAATTAACACGCTCCTGACTAATAATTATCAAATAGCTAGAGACGTTACCGAATAATTAATAGTTAATAATTAATAATTAAGATTTGATAGTCAATAATTAATTATTAATTCAAAAATTAAGGTTTAAAGCCTCCCTTTGTCATTAATAATTAATATATTCCTAGGGCGACTGCTAGGTAAATAGTTTATACCAATTCCCATGCATTATTGCTATACTTGGGCGATACTTCAGTTATTAACTAATCAGCAGGGCGCAGAATCATTTTTTTGCTAATTTTAGCTAGTTTAATGTTAATTATTCTTATGTTTGCTTCCCCCCTACTCCCCTAGTCCCCTACTCAACAAAATGTAGAAAAGTTTTTGATAAATGGTATTATATATTGCTCCTAAGCGCCGTGATAGTCATTAATTATTAATTGTTAATTGTTCATTGTGTTTTTTGCTGAAATACAACGTCCCTAAAGAGTAGTAATTCGGACTTCCTGATTAAATATAAAAACATTTACAGATAAAGAGAAGTTCCTTTTTAGGTCTGAAATACCTTGGTTTTCAGCTCTTCATGCACGGTTCCCGAAAAATCAAAAAGTTCGCATTTCTGGCGCATAGTTGGGCAAAAAAATTACTCCCCTACTCCTTAAAAAAGACTTTTTCAGCAAACCCTAATTCTGCTTCACTGAGAATAGAAAATAAGGAAAATAACTGTACCTCATAATAACTGTGGGAAGTGCTATATTTGTACTTCATATACTTGGAATTACCCATAGACGCTACCTGTAGGGGAAATTCATGTTTTGCTGGCGCAAAGCTTTCCTATCGGAATGCTCCGCAAACGCTTTATATGTCGCGAAGCGTTAACGGAGTTGTGCGCTAGCTAAACGACTGTCGCCGTCATGAATGTGTTAACGTTAGCTCCTCTGTAAGAGGCAGCATTCCGTAGGAAATTGCCTCTACATAAAACGCAATTTAATAGATGTTTTGCGTAAGTCCTGATATATTTGGAATACCCTGCAGATAAAGTCTCATTAATTAGCCAGAATAAAAATGTTTGTCCCGACTCCCGACTCCCTATTCCCTATTCCCTATTCCCTATATTACTTTTGTTGATTCACACAAAAATCTACACTCTCTAACTGATAAGGAAATAAATCTTTAAACCATTTTTCATCAATAGGTCTAGATTTTTCACCATCAATAAAAGAATTAATTTTATTTTGCCATTTAGAGTCATTGTTCGGGATAATCATCCCATAAAAATCACAAGTTAAAGGTTCTTCTGGCACTAACTTATAATTACTAATATCCAGATTTTGTCTTACCAATTCTCCAAGAGATAAAATCCCATCATTAGCCAAAGTCTGAATTTCTCCTTCAACCAAAGATTCGACAGCTTCATTAATACCTCTACTACCTTTAAAATAGACTGCTTCAGATTGAGGATATTTTGTTTGAATAAAATTTTCTGTAGTAGTATTTCTCAACACACCTGTTTTTACTCCAGCTAAATTACCATCAGGATTTATTTGTGTTTCTTTTTTTACTAAAAAATGAGTTCCTGTGACAAAAAAAGGATTCGAAAAAGCCACACCTTTAACATCATCCCTAATCGTATTCGGACCGCATTCTAAATGTACAATTCCATTTTGAACTAATTGAAATCTGTTTTCTAGAGTAGAGACAATTTCTATAACTTTAACACCAGTTGAAATATTTAATTCCTGAGCAATATTTTCCGCAAAAGCCTCAATAATATCTTCACAATAACCAGCCCATTCTCCTGTATTATTTACATAACCAAAAGGAGTAGCATCTCGTCTCATTGCTACTTTCATTACTCCAGTTATTTGTATTTCTTCCAAGATAGTTTCTTGTCGTTGAGGAACTTTTGCAGTAATAGGTGGAGGTATGATTGGTTTAGGGGGAGAACTACCATAAGCAGTTATTAATTGTTGTGCAGTTAAAGATTGAATTAAATTCAAATTTAGGGAATCTTTATTCATCACTTTACCATAAGAGGCAGTTAAATATGGTTCATATTCTGATTGATTATCTAGATATTTTTTAAAGAAAGCCACACTTAAATTTTTTAAATAATATTGTCCGACTTCCGGCGTCGGACCCTGTAATACTTCTGGCAAACCAGGAATTAAAGTGCTAGTAGAAAAATGAGTTCCTGGAACTAAAAAAGCCAAATATTTATCTGAATTATTATTCATCCAAATAAAAGGATGAACATCTTCTTCTATCCCTGGAGTTAGAATATCGTGACTACCTCCCATAAGTAAAGTCGGAATAGAAATATTTCTCATTTCTTCAGGTCCGAAAACTACACTTGTTAAGGGAAAATAAGCAAAAACTGCCTTAACGCGAGGGTCTCTTAACTCATAGTTTGAAGGTGGTAAATAACCTGCACGACATTGCAACAATACCGATACATTTAAACTCAATTTTTTCGGGTCACATTCTTGATTTAGTCTAGCCAAATTAATATTAGCACCCCCTAAAGATAAGACTGTAGTAGCACCAAAAGAATTTCCTAATGCACCGACTTTTTCTAAGTCTATTTTAGATTGCCAATAGGAGTCAGTTTTGACTAAATTTTCCAGTTCATCTAATAAAAATGTGAGGTCTGATGGGCGGCTAAGATATTCAATAGGACTGATATCTATATCTACTTCTCCTTTGAGAAAAGATTGACGATATGCTAAGTCACTACCTAAATGTTCAACCCCTGCTAATGCAATTCCATAAGATGCTAAATGTTCTGCTAAAAGAATACTTTTTTTCTCCGCTCCAAAACCATGACTATAAACTACTAAAGGTACTGGTTTAGAGATACCTTCAGGTAAGTAAATATCTGCTTCTAGAGTATAATAACCTGTTAAACCTGTGTAAGTTTGACGTAGAGTATCTATTTCAAAACTAATAGATTTTTTAATTACTTTATAGGGACCTAATTGACTCAAATCTGCCAGTTGAGAATAATCCATTTGTGGATCTGTAGAAACTTGCTTTTCTGCTTGTTCAGTAATTGCTGTAATAGAAGCATCTCGATATTCTTGAAAAGTTGTTAACTCATTAGAAAACTCAGATAAAAAATCTGTACTTATTCTGATTGTTTTTGCCGGAAATTTTTTGATGATATTGATAATAGTAAAACCTTCTTCCGGGTCAGAAGCAGCTTCAATTAAAGCAGTTCTCATAGCATCATAACCATTAATATCAGGATCTATTTGTACTAACCGACCCAAATATTTGAGGAAATCTTGCCCCATAGCCATATTAGTAATCCGAGAAATTAATTCAGGCGGTATATCAAAACGTTTTTGCAATATATTCCGCAAATTTGCTAAATCTTCTTTTTTCATAAAAGCAGCATAGAAGCCAAAATCATTAGTAATCCTGCCTTCTTTAGCAAATACTTCTAGAGAATCTACAGACATATATAAATCTGTGAGATTAGGAACTTTAAAAACTATACTTTCAGCATTCATAGCAGGTTTGGGCTTCAACAGATTTTGCAAAAGACCGATGCTAATTATTCCTGCTATTACTAGAATTTTTGTTAATAACTTTGTTGATTTGCTAGATTTTTTACTCATTGTTTATTTCTCGCATTAATCTCAAAAATTGATTTATAGATACCTGTTTCAATAATTGATAATTGATAATTGATAATTGATAATTACCTCTGATTAAAACCGTTACGGAATTGAAGATGAGGAAATATCCTAGCACTTTTTTCCCCTATCCAAGGGGAGGCTTCAAGGCGCGAATTATTTAATTATTAATAATTAATAATTCGGTAAAATGAATTTAATATTTGCCAAAGAACAGGAAATAGGAAATAGGCAAAAAAATACTTGTATACTGGAGCAGTAGATATCAAAATAATGTCTACCTACTTAACCTAAGCATTAAATATACAATTAATTTTGCTTGACTACTTGAGAATAAAAAGTTCATAGATAATTGTAATTGATAATTGTCTTAAATTTGTTAGTATTATTAAATTTTTAGATTTTGCTCAATTAGGCAAAAAAGAATGTAGGGAATTTCCATGGAAATTCCCGACAAGAGTTTCAGAATAAGGTTTATGTAATTTATGGAAATATCTATTTAACTAGACATGGTATAAGACAAGTTAGCAAAAATAATGTTACAAATATTTTGTCTAAGAAAGAAGGAAGAAAAATGGTAAATTTTATCCCTCAATCAGATTAATATTATGAACCTATCCCACTAATAATATTTCTGCTAAAAAGCCCAAATATTGTTAAAGATAAAAACGAAAAATCCAGCTTTTCAGGAAAATTTTACTTAAGTAAATAAGAATTTTTACAATAGTGGGACTAGGTTGATGTCTCTTGGAATAAACACAATAAAAAATTTAGGGAGCAGGGAGCAGGGAGCAGGGGAAAATTTAAAAAATATTCTCGCTGAGAGAGAAGAACCTTTTTATTATGGCTAATTAATGAGACTTGATATAAGAACTTTATACAAAAAACAAGCAGTTATAATTAATCTCCACTATTTGTAGAAAAAATTTATCACCCTTGGTATCAGGTATTTTTTCAGAAAATGTAGTAAAAATTTTGTTTGAAAATTAATATAATACCAATTAAAAAAATAATGTTATTAGGACTTAGGCAAAGAAACCCGGTTTCTACGGTAAATCATTGTTTCTGACAATAAACATCTACGAGAAACCAGGTTTCTGGGTTCGTCTGCGTAAGTCCTGGTTATATCAAATCTGGTAGTATCGGTAGAATTAACGCCCCTAGGAATATTTGAGGAAAGCAGAAGGCAGAAGGTTTTTTCCATTGTTATCTTAATTTTATATACCCTCCGATGGTACCGGACATGATATTAATCAGATTTACCTTTTTAATCAAAGGGAAATTTCAGCCAATAAATGATATTTAAACTAAATATTTCTGACTAAAAAATAAGGTCTCAAGCCTCCCCTTTAAAAATATTCGCCATACATATATATTTCAAGCCTGCTCTATAAAACCGATACAAAGCGTCACATAGCGTAACAATTTGATGTTTACTTCCTGCTTCAACTGAGGCCGTCGGCGGTTACTCATCCACAAGCATTCACGGTCAAGCCGACCGCATCTCTCAAATTTAT
This sequence comes from Dapis hubbardiae BLCC-M172, assembly GCF_050016015.1. Taxonomy (NCBI): domain Bacteria; kingdom Bacillati; phylum Cyanobacteriota; class Cyanophyceae; order Oscillatoriales; family Microcoleaceae; genus Dapis; species Dapis hubbardiae. The sequence continues at coordinate 57,516 of NZ_JBNHEQ010000071.1, read as the reverse complement.
ACTGGCGTTTAAATCTCTATCTATTGACAATCCACACTCTGGGCAATCATAAGTTCTCAGATTTAATGGCATATCTTGAACGTGACCACAGTTTGAGCAAGTCTTTGACGATGGGAAAAACCTATCAACTACTACTAACTCTGAACCGTACCATTGGCACTTATATTCTAGCTGTCGCCTGAACTCATAAAATCACTATCTGCTATCTGATTTTGCTAGCTTATGATTGCGCAACATTCCCCTGACATTCAAATCTTCAATTGACACAATGCCGTGGTTTTTGGCTAAGTATGTTGTCAATTTATGAAGTGCGTCTTTGCGGATGTTAGCTACTTTTCTATGCAAGCTGGCTATCTTCAGTTGTGCTGCCCTCCAATTAGCAGAGCCAATCTTTTTATGACGATGTAGATATTGCTCTCTTGATAATTTAGCTTCAAATCTCCGATACGATTTCACGCTCTCAAATATTTTCCCATCACTCAAAGTAGCTAATGTTTTTACTCCTAAATCTACTCCTATAAGATCAGTTTTTTTGGGTGTAGTTGTTGCATTAAATTCATAGCTACAGCTAAGATACCAATCACCTGCAAGTCTACTAATGGTGATTTTTTTTGTGGTCGCCTCAATGGGTTCATAAGTCTTAACAATACCGATAAAAGGTAATTTATGATTCCATCCATTTAATTCTATTGGTTTTCCACAATTATCTATTGTGAATGAATCATGTTTACCCTTCTTTTTAAACTTTGGGTGTTTTCCTAATCCTTTAAAGAACATGCATGAATGCTTCACCTAAATTTATGAAAGCATATTGGTAAACTTTAGATGACAAGTTTTTCATCCAAGGGTATAAAGGCTTTGTATGGTTGGTAAAAACCTCTCTTAGCTTACGGGCATTGGGCTTGTAACCATTTTTATAAGCAACATTCCACAAGCTTAAACCCCAGTTGTAACACCACCTACTGTAGCCTGCGTGTTGAGCCATCAGAGTTTTCTGCTTGTTATTAAGTTTGAGCTTGGTTCTAATGGATTTCATTGACTTGTGAACAAACTTAGTCTAATAGTATGCTTTATAACTTATTATATCGTTATTCTTTGATTAAGTCAATGCTCCCTATTCCATTGAGGTACTGATAACTGAAATGACTCCCGAATCCTGTCTCCTGACTCCTAAGTGGTAACCTAAATATTTGTAGCAAAAATTGGCTTTGTTGTATGAAAGTAGCAATGGAACATCCGTTTCACTGTGCGACATAAAAGTGAAGCCTAATGGCAGCTATATCGGTCACTTTCGGTAAATTGATGTTTTCTTCATCTATTGGACAATAGTTATGTTTAGTTTATATACAGTCAGAGGAAGGGATAGAACATCTGTTCCGCTTTCCTACGGAATGCTACGCAAACGCGTTTCGGCTGTCGCCGACATGAAAGGCGGAGCCTAGCGGCAGCTATAACGCTCACTTTCAGTAAATGGATGTTTTCTTCATCTATTGGACAATAGTTAGGGCTTGCTGATTAACTAGCTATTAGCTTTTAGCATTTCCTAACGGAATGCTGCCTCTTGCAGAGGAGCTGCGCTAACGCAAACAGCTAGCCTCCTGCGGAGGAACTGCGTTAACAGCTTGCAGGGGCGATTTCCTCCGGAATGCTGCCTCTTGCAGAGGAGCTGCCTCTTGCAGAGGAGCTTCGCTAACGCTAACGCTAACGCAAACGCGAATCGCCCCTACTGGGTTTAAATCCCCTCCTAAACGTTTACTGCTGATTGCTGACCGCTGACCGCTGACCGCTTTTTAAATATAAAAGCATTGACAGATAAATGTTTTAGCTTTTTGGATCTTTTAAAAGTGCCAGCTTTTTAGACCCAAAAGCTGAAAAACTGAGAATTATATCATGTCTGGTAGCATCGGTATTGTATAGAGAAGGTAAGGAAGAAGGCTCATATTATCTAGGAGAGAAGGAAGAAGTTGTAAGAGAAGGAAAAACCTTACTAATGGTATATTGTTCCCTAACTTTTACACGCTCCGATACCAACGGACATGATATTAAAGGCTCACTATGGCAGAAAAATCAAGGGATAATTCTTCGGACTACCTTCTCTATAATTCCCATTTCTAATGATTTGAATACCATGAATTTTTAAATTCGTATTCAATATAAAATCTATAGTAATCCGCGCATAGGTCGCAGGTAATCAAAAAGTGAATAAAAAAACTTAAACTACCACCTGTTGCCTGTTGCCTGTTGCCTAAAAAACAGTAATATTTTTGACACGAATATGCGGAGGATTGCTATATATCCTTTCATGCAACAAAAGCCGCAAAAATTTATCAAACTGCTATAAAACCTACCACCTCTTACTATTTAACCGCACCCGCTCACCATAATTTAACAACATTTCCAAAGAAGTCAAACGATTTTTCCAAGTCTGAACTTGATAAGGATTTTCCTTAGCATGAACACTCATAGAAGTTCTAAACTTTAACTGAAATTTCCTGAGATTTCTTTTAGCATTATTCAAATTACTATTATCAGGATTATCCGCTAATTTTTCCAAAGCTAATGCCAATTCGTCTGCTTCCTTACGCCAACTCTCAAGTTGAGATTCCCCCAGAGAAAGTTGCTCATTTCCTAACAAAAAACTCCATTCTTTTTTCAAAGCTTGAAAACGATCTGCTGCTGCTGCAAATGGTTGACGATAAGGAATTATTCCCTCCACAACATGAGAAGGTTTACTAAAAGCATTTAAAGAAGCTCTTCTGTTGTTAGCCATTTCTGGCGCACCTTGAGTGCGAGTCAAAAATCCATGGAACCCACCACTAATTCTTTCCGCAGCAAAAATAATATAACCCCCTGTAGGTAAATCTCGTGCTGCTTGAATCTGGTCAACTGCTACAATCTCAGGAAGATTCAAAAGCTTAACCGCTGGCGTTATTAAAGTGCTACCTAATACTCGTGTGTCTGTCAGAGGTTGGGTAATTTGCTGAAAGCGACTCGTATCTAAAGCATAAGTCATGGGAGTCAGTAGATCGATCTCCTCATTGAGAACCCAAGTTTCCCAGTCTTGCTGAATTTTATCAAAGCGTTCATGGCGGGGAAAAGGAAATACTGCTGCCGAAAGAATCAGATTTGGATATTTCCGTTTGAGAAATCTAGAAGTATCAGCAACAAAACTATTAACCTGATTAATCTTAAACTCAGTCCACTTCCATAATTTTTGCCGATCGCGTGATGAAATCTTCATCGGATCTATCCCATACAACTGCCGAAACTGATTCCGAGCTGTCGTACTATAACCATAAGAAAAATTTCGACTAGGATTTTGAAACGGATAGCGAATATAGTCAAGCTGAATCCCATCAACATCATACCGAGTAGCAATTTCATCAATTATCTTGAGCAAATATTGCCGAACGTAAGGATTAGCCGGGTCCATATAAACCTTACCATCAGCAGGATGTCTTTTACGCCCCTTATTATCAGTCATCACCCAACTAGGATGAGCCGAAATTACCGGACCCAAATAACTATCTGCTTGACCAAGAGCGCGATTATGCGCTCGGTTTCCTACCGCGAAAGTCCACATCCAAGCGTGTATTTCCATATTCCTTTCACGGGCTAACTTGACTGCTGCTTTCAGAGGGTCCCAAGAAATTGTTAAAGGATTTTGTCTGGGAGCAACATTACTGGGGTAAATGGGATAACCAGCATTAAGAGTTTCAAAGAAAACAGTATTAATACCCGCAGCAGCAAGTCGATCAAACACTCCTGCTAAACCTCGTTCAGACCTCGCCCTCACAATTGTTCCCCGGTCTAACCAAACAGCTCGAATCTCAGCCCCCGCTCTTTCTCCATCAGTGGGGTAGTTTTGCCATAACATTTGTCTTGTTTGCAGCCATTGATTTCTCGCAGTAGCATATTGTTTGGCTGCCACCTGTTGGGGAAAATTTTGAATTACCTGACGCGCTCTAGTTATTACTTGTTGAGCATTGCTAATTTTTCGATTTCTTTGAGCAATAAATGTAGTGTTATTAGTATTGGCAGCGACCAAGCTACTATCATCTGCTGCTAAATTTACTTCTACATCTGCTGACTGCGCTGCTACCAAAGCACTTTCAAACCTACCGAGGAGATTATTTAATTCCTTTAACATTGCATAAGCTTCAGCTCTGCTAATAGGATGGTTTCCTCGCCTAATGTCTAAACCAGGAGCTGCTGATTCTGATGAACGGTCTCTTTGGGAGTTTGGTACTTGCACTCCTCGTCTGAGAAAGGCACTTAAGGGGTTAGGGCGAGAGGATGATGTAGTTGTTTGTTGTTGGGATCTGTTCCAAATATTCTCTCTGTTATTGGTCGTTTCTGGAGTAGAGTTGTCAGGAGAATTAACAGGGAAGTTGTTGTTACTAACAGTGTCAGTTTTTTGCCTTTGTTCATTTCTCTGTTGTTGGAAACTGTTCCAAAGAATTCCTCCTCTATTATTATTTGTTTCTAGAGTCGGATTACCAGTGGAACTAACCGGGGTATTTTCTTCTACAGTTTCAAGCTGCTGATTTTGCTGGTCTCTCTGTTGTCGAAATCTTTGCCAAACATTGTTACTTTGGGAAGTTGTTGTTGCCTCCGAAACTGAATTATTATTTTGACTTAAGTTTGTTTCTGTTAGTTGACCAGGAGTTTCAGGTTTTTGAGCATTTATCCTTTGCTGCTGAGTTCTGAGCCAAATATTATTTGTATCTGGAGTCGAGTTGGGAGTTATAGTAGTAGGTTGATTTGTGCTGGAATTTTCAGCAGTATTTACAGATGTAGTTCTAGGTTGAACCCTAACTATATTAGAATTTTCATTTTGTTGACTAGGACTTCCAGATTGTTGTTGAGTATTTATCCTTTGCTGCTGAGTTCTGAGCCAAATATTATTTGTATCTGGAGTCGAGTTGGGAGTTATAGTAGTAGGTTGATTTGTGCTGGAATTTTCAGCAGTATTTACAGATGTAGTTTGAGGTTGAACCCTAACTATATTAGGATTTTCATTATTTGGTCTTGGTGAAGGAGAAGTACGAGGTCTAATTTTAAGAGGATTAGAATTATTCGTCGTAGGTAAAGTCTGTGTATTATTCCCTGAAGGAAAAGGATTATTATTTCTGGCACTAAATTGTGGTTGACTTTGATAGCGATTCAAAGTAGCTCGCAACCAAACACTATCTAAAGTAGCAGATTCACTATTTCCCCAGTGCCAACCTAAATAAGTAGCTTGGGGAGTAATAACTACCGCCGAAGAACCAGAACTTCCCTGCCAAGTCGCCGCCGTTGTGCTGTTTAACCCTGCCGGAATTAATATTCCACCTTCGACTTTACCTTGGCCGTTTACTTTTGGTGCCCAACTTGTAGATTCTTTGCAGGCAATATCTAAACAACGATATTTAGGCTCTGGTGTAGTAGGTTGACTTAAGGGAAAAGCCCAATAAGAACCAAGAAGCGATCGCAATTGTTGCCTTACCCCTGGCTGAGATTTTTTACCTATTTGACCAGTAGCTATTAATTTTCCTCCCTGCTTGACCCACTCTTCAATAATTTGTACTTGAGTTTGAGTTAAAGTTTCAATGTTTGGTAAAAAGATAACTTTAACTCCAGATAGATCAGCTAATGTATTTATTTGTCTTAAATTAATAGGTTCATAACTAATACCTAAACTGCGTATTCTTGTAATAATTTGATTCCATTCATCTGTCTTTTGGGGGTCTCGAATTATCCCTAGTAAAGTATTAGCTCTACTAGGGCTTGGTAACAGTACCATCAAACTTAGTAATGTACCCGCCAACCTTGGTAAAATTCCTGTATATAAATCCTTTTTTTTACTCATTACTCCTCACTTTATAATTAAATTAAATTCACAACTAATTGTTTTCAATAAATTGATTCATAATCGCTTTAATTTATAGTTAGTTGTGTAGTTTCACCGAACTTTTATCCGATCAAACTCTATTGGTAAATAATGGATTATACATCCACATCTGCCTATAATTAATTAATTGCAATTATCTATTTTAACTTAACTTCCTGCATTTTCAGCCTAATTCATTAGACTTATGGATATAATCTCAAACAGTAATTTATTTGCTCTCTTTGAGGAAGATACTATAATTTTTATGAGGCCAGTATGGATGAAAATATAGAAAACGCAAATCATTAAATATTTTCTATTAACATATTAAATGTTTTATGTCAAGCAACCATATTTTTACCATATCGATATTAACTACTATGTCATTTCAGTTATCAGTTATAAGTACCTCAATGGAATAGGGAGGCTTGAAATACTGAATTTTCTTTTTTTATCCCCTTTCAAGGGGAGGCTTGAGACCTTATTTTATGGTCAAATTTCGAGTATAATTTTTTAAATTAAGCTCGACAATAGAATTAAATTAAGTAGTGTTTATTTATTCTTTACCAATCAATTAAGCAAAGATTCAGGAATAAATACAAATTAAATCTGAGGTAAGCATTCAGCTATTAGCAGTCAGCTATCAGCAATAAGACTCTGTGGTTAAGGACAGGGTTTAAATGAATATAGACTTTGGAACTGACTTTTGTAGTAAAAATCTTTCTTGCTCAATTAATAAAGCTTTGATAGCTCACTAAAAGCAATAGCTGATAGCTGATAGCTGACGGCTGAATGCTTAAAATCTGAGGGAGTTTCTATCGGTATTTTTCTAGAATTTACTGCTAATTTACAATGCAGAAAAATTTACTATCAGTAATAAATGATAGGTAGACAGTAATCTTTAGTTAATCACAATACAAATAGATTTTACTTATTCCTAAAGGGGAAATATACAGTCTGAGACCAAGCAAACTCCTATACAATTAAAACTACTGTTGATAATTAATAGATAATTATTATGACTATTTTTGGTATCTATAGGTACAAAAAAAAATCAGGAAAATATGAACAGCTTGACGAATATAAGTTTTAGCTAATTTGTAAAATAAAAATTAAAGATTATTGCTAAAAAAAAGGTTAAAAAATACTCCTATGGCACGGGAGCAGGATGCTCCCACTACTTCCTAATCTTTCCCCTCTCTTTTTCAATAGATCTCAAATGGGTTCTATCAAGAAGAGGATTGCCTAAAAGGAATTGTTTTTCTTCTTCTTGGTCGATTGGATATGGTGTTAACGGAGTGGCTCTGAAGAGAGCTGGTTCCCCGCTCTTGCAGAACCGCTCCGCTTTTTCGTATAGGGAATGCTCCGCTTTTCATGTCAGCGAGCAGCCGAAACACCATCTCATCCTGACGGACTGCTTCGCAAACGACCACTTTTTTCTCTATGAACCGAGAGGCTTTATACCTTAATTTTTCAGTAAACTTTTAGGCAACAGGCAACAGAGAAGAAGGAAAAAACTGTATCTTATGAAGATTATAACCACCATATTTGAGATTTTTAGAGCGCAGTAAAATTCTCACATTTGAATTCCTGATTGCTATAAGTGAGAAAGGGGATTGACAAAAAAATTCTACATGGTATTATTAAGGATAATGGGAAAAGTTTGCTCATATATACTCAAATAAATTTGGCCAAAAAACCTGATTTTCCAGCTAGCCAGTATGGTGGGAGGAAGTCTGATAACTGAAAACAGAAAAAATCATACAGTCTGGAAAAATCCTGAGAAACCACTACAAAATTATTGACTGACTCGGAAGTGGAGGTTTTGGAGATACCTACTTAGCTGAAGATTTAGATATACCAGGAAATCCTCAATGGGTAGTTAAACATCTATCACCAAAAAGTTCAGACCCAGGAGTTTTGCCTGTCGATCAAAAATTGTTTGAGAGAGAAGCAGAAACCCTATACAAATTAGGCAAAGACTCAGACCAAATACCAAAATTATTTGCTCACTTCTAAGAAGGAATAGAATTTTACTTAGTACAAGAATATATAGAACGGCACGATACACGATATAGGATTAAAAAGATGCACAATTTCATCCCACCAGAAAGATTTTTTCCCTATCTCACCTGGCAAGATATTGAGACAATGCCAGATAAAGAAAATGTAGTAATTATTCAACCAGTAGGTTCCATCGAACAACACGGACCCCATCTACCCTTAATTGTTGATTCAGCGATCGCCACTTATGTCACGGGTAAAGCACTTGCCAAACTCGATCCGAATACTCCCGCTTATGCTTTGCCTACCCAATATTACGGCAAATCTAACGAACATTGGCATTTTCCTGGCACCATTACCCTCACCGCTCAGACTTTAATGGCTGTTTTGACAGAAACAGGAGAAAGTATCTATCGCTCTGGGTTCCGTAAGTTGGTATTTTTAAACGCCCATGGTGGGCAACCTCAAGTCATTGAGATTGTGGCACGAGACTTGCACCAAAAATATGAGGATTTTTTACTATTTCCGCTCTTTGCTTGGCGCGTACCTAATCCTTGTGAGGAATTGTTGACGCAGAAGGAAATGGAATTAGGTATTCATGCTGGAGATGCTGAAACTAGCGTGATGCTATCCATGTTGCCAGATGTGGTGAGGATGGATAAGGCGGTGTGCGAATATCCTCAAGGTTTGCCAGAAGATAGTATGTTGAGTATGGAGGGAAATTTGCCTTTTGCTTGGTTGACGCGAGAGTTGAGTCGTAGTGGTGTTTTTGGTGATGCTAAGGTGGCGACTAAGGAAAAAGGCGATCGGATACTTGAGGCTTTTACTGATGGTTGGGTACAGGTGATTAAGGATATTTATGAGTTTCGGCAGCCAAGTTAAAGTCAAAAATTAAAAGTTAAAAGTAAGATTTTATCGGCTCAAAACTTGGGAAGTTAGAAGTTGTAACGGGGATGGGTGAGCAACCCTCCAAAAACATTTTGCCTTAAAAGGTAAAAAGTTTAGAGCTGATTTATTTAAACCCCATCCTTAAGGGGGGTATTATAAAAAAACCTAAAAAAAGTTTTTCCAAGTAAAATGAGGCATTAGCATTAAGCATAATTAATCTAATGGGAAATGATTCCCCATGACTTGCCACATTACCTCTAATATTCCGAACTCAAAAAATAGGAGAAAAGCTATGAATTTTCCCAGTGCTTTATCATGTTTGAAAAAGCAAACTAACTTAGCATTATTTCTCAGTGCAACTTTGACACCGTTCTCTGTATTTTCTTTACCCGCTCAAGCCTGAGTTTTACACAATGGTTGGTCTTATTCCATAGATTCTTTTAATGACAGTATACAGAATAATAATGTTGGTGGTACAGATTATTAAATATATAGTACGGCTGTCAAAGCAACTGCTAATGAATTAATCTTTGTTATTAATTCTAATTTGTCTTTAGGGGGTGTATATAATCAGTTTGCAGATGATAAACATACAACCTATGGCGATTTAATTATTAATCCCACTGGTGCAAGTTTTGATGCTGCAAATAGTAGTGGAAATCTATTGGCTATTCGCTTTGCTAGTCAGAATGATTCAGGTGTATCTGGATTAGGTTTTTTTGGTAGCGTAACTGCTAAATCTATTGCTACTGAAAATGGCTTATTATTTAATAATTTAGCAGCTTCTAATAATTATGTAACTAACAATGGAGGAAATCCTAGTAATGGAGATTTAGCAGCTTCCGATCCTTATTTTAATCAAGGTACTCATGTTCCAAATGTTATCAACTCAGGTGTTAAAATTGGTGATATTAATTTCGTGTCTGATGTTGGTGCTTTAGGTTTAGATTTTGGTTATTTCGGAGCAGTTGGCAGCCAAACAATAGCATTTAGCGTCGATCGCTCTCTCTTACCAGAAAATCTTTTTGATTGGGTATATCATATTAATCCAGAATGTAATAATGATGTCACAATAGGAATAATTGATACGGCTTTCTTAGATTATATTCCGGAGGAATTGTCTATAGATGAAAAGAAACCAGATAGAAGAGAAAGTACACCCGAACCTTCTGTATTATTAGGCTTAGGAATGTTAGGTTTAGGCTTGGGAGTTTGCCGTCGGCGTCAAGTTTGTTAATAGTTTTTACTCTGTAAAAGTTGAATATTCAATTCTTATCAAAAGCCAGGTTTTTTTTGAATAAATCGGGTTTATTATACAGAGCTTCTCATATTAATGAGATACAGCTAGTAGGTTGGGTTGAGGAACGATATTCGTAGCTTATCCGCAGGATAAACCCAACATATAATTGTTGGTAGATACAGTTTTTCTGGCTTCAGTCAGTCAGAAATAATTTTGTTATTTTCAGCCTCAATTTTTCTAGTCGTAAGTTTCCAAAAGTAATATTCACAACTCAAAAAATAGGAGAAAAGCTATGAATTTTACGGGTGCTTTATCATTTTTGAAAAAGCAAGCTAATGTACCATTGTTTCTCGGTGAAACTACGATCTTTTTTTTACTAAACCGCAAAAAGTTGGTTTGGAATTGGTGATATCTATTACACACAAGAGCCTAATGATGTTCCTGAACCAGCTTCAACTCTTGGATTGTTAGTTTTAGGTATCATAGGACTTTATTCTCGACTTAAAACACGCCGTTCATAAGACTTTGGTCTGCAAATTTTCTTTTTTAAAGCCTCCGTATATCTATATTTTAGCCTATTTTCAGGCTTTATTTTTTTTAAGCATCACTAGAGAGGGGGAACTGCGGAAACAGGGGAAAGTTTTGAATCAACTTTTTCAGAGTTTATTACTTCCCAAACCAAACCTCGCACACTTCCCACACTCTGCTTTTTGGGAGAATGAAACAACCCTCCTATTTGCCCACCCTACAACTGTTGCTTATCAATTGACATACTCCCGACGTTGCTATATTCGCGACCAAGCGGGATTCTTCAGTCAGCAAAAACTGACCGCTGTTTTAACAGAGGTGATGTCCTCCCCCTGTGATGACGCTTACAATAACAAAATCCTCCTAGCTTGTCAAGGGCTTATGAACGTTTAGCTTGTGGAGGTATCCGAATCTTTGCCCTGGCTTTCCCATACGACGCTAAAGGTGCGGGAGAGCGCGGGACTTCCCGCCAGGGAAGTTAAATCAGGACTTACGCAAATGCTTAAATAATAAGCTATCTGTAGAGGGCAAATGCCATTTGCCCCTACTAGATATGACGGTTCTGCGTAAGTCCTGTTAAATCTGACAATATCTTTGTAAACCTGCTGTTTCCTGACTATATGCTTCCATATCAATTTTCACAGGCTCAACATTCCAGATTTCTTGACAATATTCCCAGATAGTACGGTCAGCAGAAAACTTACCCATATTAATCGAATTAATAATAGACATCCGAGTCCAATGTTCGGGGTCGCGATAAGCTTCATTTACCCTTTCCTGACAATCAATATATGATTGATAATCAGCCAATAACATATACTCATCTTTTTCTAGTAAAGATGCTATAAGTGGATGAAATAAATTTGGCTTACCTGGTGAAAAATGACCAGAAGCAATACGGTCAATTACCTGCCGTAATTCTTTGTTAGAAGTATAGTATTGCTCAGGATTATATCCCTCATATTTTAATGCTTTAACTTCTTCAACAGTCAATCCAAATAAGAAGAAATTCTCAGCTCCCACAACTTCTCGAATCTCAATATTTGCTCCATCAAGAGTACCAATAGTTAAAGCACCATTGAGGGAAAATTTCATATTTCCAGTACCAGAAGCTTCTTTTCCAGCAGTAGAAATTTGTTCAGAAAGGTCTGCAGCAGGATAAATTCGCTGACCAATAGATACAGAGAAATTCGGGACAAAAACTACCTTAAGGCGATCGCGCACGTCTGGGTCATTATTAACTATTTCCCCTACAGCATTAATCAATTTAATAATTAATTTTGCTATATAATAACCTGGTGCTGCCTTTGCTCCAAAAATAAAAGTACGGTGCAAAATATCTGTATCTGGATTTTGTTTAATCCGATTATAAAGAGTAATAATATGCAGCACACTTAACAGTTGACGCTTATATTCATGGAGTCTTTTTACCTGAATATCGAACAAAGAATTAGGATTAACTACAACCCCAGTCTTTTGCTCAATATAAGTAGCCAAATCTTGTTTATTCTCATACTTAATCTGACTCCAATTATGGCGAAATTCCGGGTCATCAATAAACCGCTCAAGTTGTTTAATTTCCTCTAAATTCTTAATCCAGTTTTTGCCAATTTTATCTGTAATTAGTAATGCCAACTTAGGGTTACTAATTAACAACCAACGACGGGGAGTAATGCCATTAGTTTTATTCGTAAATTTCTCCGGCCAAAGTTCGTAGAAATCTCTCAAAACATCTGTTTTCAAAAGTTGAGTATGCAATGCTGCCACACCATTAATAGCATGAGCGCCAGCGCAAGCCAAATGAGCCATCCGTACCCGCTTTTCTGGAAATTCTTCTATCAGTGACATCCTTGCTAAACGCGCATCATCACCAGGATAGCGTTTCTTAACCTGCTCTAGGAAATGGAAATTAATTTCATAGATAATTTCGAGATGTCGTGGCAGCAGAGTAGCAAACATACTAACTGGCCAACGCTCTAGAGCTTCTGATAGCAGGGTGTGGTTGGTGTAGCCAAAAGTATTCTGGGTAATATTCCAGGCTTTTTCCCACTCCATATCATGTTCGTCTATCAGCAGTCGCATTAATTCTGCAACGCCAATGGAGGGGTGTGTATCATTCAGTTGAATAGCTGCTTTTTCGTGGAAATTGTCTAAATTGGGATTTCGTGATAAGTGAGTACGGATGATGTCTTGTAGAGAACAGCTAACAAAGAAATACTGCTGCTGTAACCGCAACATTTTACCTTGGAAGATATTGTCATTGGGATAGAGAACTTTGGAAATATTTTCAGAGACAGTCTTATCTTCGACAGCGCGGTTGTAGTCGCCAGAGTCGAAAATTTGCAGGTCAAATTCATTACTAGCTTTGGCACTCCAGAGGCGCAGGGTATTAACTGTGTTGGTATTGTAGCCTGGTACTAGAGTATCATAGGGCATTCCAATTACTGTCCGTGCAGGTATCCACCGAACGCGGTAGTTACCTTCTTTATTTGTATAAGCTTCGGTGTAACCGCCCAGTTTAATTTCTACTTGGTCTTCATGGCGGGGTATTTCCCAAGGGTTGCCAAAACTTAACCATTTGTCTGGTTGTTCTACTTGGAAGCCGTTATGAATTTGTTGTTTGAAAATGCCAAATTCATAACGAATACCGTAGCCCATTGCTGGAATTTCTAGGGTAGCAAGGGAGTCAAGGAAACAGGCTGCTAGGCGACCTAAACCGCCGTTGCCTAAACCTGGTTCTGGTTCTTTTTCAATTAAGTCATCCAGTTCAAGACATGATTCTTCTAGGGCTTGACGCGCTACTTCCCAACAGCCAACGTTAACCAGATTTTTGGCTAGTTGACGACCCATGAGAAATTCTGCAGAGAGATAATATACTGTCTTGACGTTTTGGTTGAAGTAGGTTTTAGTAGTTTTTAGGTAACGATGGAGGAGGCGATCGCGCACTGTATATGCCAATGCCATGTAATAGTCATAGGGGGTGGCAAACTCTAGGTCTTTCCCCTGTATATAATATAAGTTATCGGCGATCGCTCGTTTGATGGTATCGAGACTGGTACCTGTACGATCGTCTTCTACTTGAATTTTTACTTTTTCTGTGTAAGTCTGTTCTTGGTGTACTTCTTGCATAATTTGAGAATTTACTAATCTTAACTATTTATTGACAACGCTCAAACCATATTGACAAGCCTTTTGAAGACTTAGTAGTAGTCAGTTCCATATTTGCTCAATCTTAGCAAATACTTATGGAAATAAGTTTAGTTATATTAATTTATTTCAAGACCAAACCAAGAATATTTTAGTATAATGTAATAATATCAAATCCATTCAATAATTGATAATTGATAATTGATAATTGATAATTACCTCTCCCTAAAACGGATAGGATTGAATAAAAGGAAAATAAATTCATTGTTTCTCTTGATCTAGTTGGCTTTAAACCTTAATTATTCGGTAATATTTAGTGTAATTAGATAAGGAGGCAGGAGTCAGGAGGCAGGAGGCAGGAAGCGGGAGTCGCGAAGGGAAGAGAATTTAGAAAGATTTGGCAATGGCTGAAGATGGAATTTTTTTTTGTACCGAATTAAGCAGATTTGATATAATATTTTCCCTGATAATTTTTAATTTATTGACAAGCTTTTCAATTTTTACCAATCCCAAAGAAAAGATAAAATATTAGACAAATTTCAAAAAATTAGTGTACTAACCTCTCCAGGTTAAATACTTATAATTAGGGCTTGCTTTTTTAATGAGTGGGGGAGTGGGGGAGTGGGGGAGTAGGGGAGTACGGGAAATTAAATATTGAAGTGTAATTATCAAAGATATACTATATAAGCGGATTCTATATCACTTATTATTGAGACATCATAATATAGCAATTCCCAAGAAGCGTGAGGTACAAAATTCTAGCTTTTAGGGAACAGGGAATAGGGAACAGGGGATAAGGAATAGAAAAGAAATTCAAGAGCTTGTGTACCTCATAAGCTTGAGAAACGCTATATAGCAATCAAGAATGATTTATATCATGTCCGGTAGCATCGGTATTGTATAGCAAAGGTAGGGAACACTTAACTGGGAGGAAAGCTTAAGAGCAAGAAAAAAACCTTAAATTTCCTCTAGATATCCAACATTGGCTTTACACAAACGATATCAACGGACATGATATTATGAGATATTTCAGAACAATTAAGATAAATCAAAATCCTTCCATATTCTGACTCTTGATATAGAATCGGGATAATTACCATAGCTAAGTCCGCAGCGACGGTCACTCCGTGGAAGGTTTGCGGAGCATTCCGGAACGGATAGCAATCTCAGGGGCGTATTTCGATTGCTTCCGCTTCGTCGCTGCGGACGAATATTAACCGAATTCTATATGACTCCTGACTCCTGACTCCTGACTCCTAACTACCGCTAAAATCTCACAACTGAAATATGATACCAAATCCGGTTATCAAAAGCTAATCTTTCACCTCTAACCATCTCCCCATCTCCCCATCTCCCCATCTCCCCATCTCCCCAAAACTCTATAAACCGGATTTAGTATGATTGCTATATCTAGTAAAATTGTCAAAACTATAAATCTATTTTCGCCTCTACTACACCAGCACCACGTTGCAACTGAAAACCAACCTTCTCACAAACTCTTTGCATAGGTGTATTCTCAGCTAAAACCGTAGCAACTATTCGCTTTAACTTCTCATCTCGACCCACCTGCACCAATCGCAACAGTAACTCAGTACCCAAACCCTGACGTTGATAGCGATCGCTAACCAACATCGCAAACTCAGCCTCATTGACCCCATGTGACTTACTCAAACGACCCACTCCTAAAATTTCATGGCTTCCCGTTTCTGGATTTTTATAATCTGCCACCAATGCCATTTCCCGATGGTAATCAATAAAGCAAATCCTAGTTAACCGTTCGTGAGCAATGCGCCGACTCAACTTCAGAAAATTAAAATACCGCAAATACACACTTTCCTCTGACAACGTTTTGTGGAACTGAACAATCAACGGTTCATCCTCTGGGCGAATAGGGCGAATAGTCACCTCCTCGCCATTTCTCATTTGCCAAGGTTCTATATATTGAGTAGGATAGGGACGAATAGCTGATGATGGTAGATTCTCTACACCCACGCTCTTATCATGGAGAACTATCCTTGCGTCCAAAGCAATCAATCTTTCCGCAGAAGCCAACAGAGGATTAATATCAATTTCCTTAATCCAAGGTTCCTCTACCACCAACTGACTAAATTTCACCAATAACTTTTCCAGCGCTCCCAAATCTACAGCTTTCCTTCCCCTTACTCCTTTGAGCGCTTGATAAATTTTTGTCTGTTCCATCATCCGGCGAGCGAGAGTTGTATTCAAAGGAGGTAGAGCGATCGCCCGGTCTCTAAACACCTCTACTAACTGCCCACCCGTACCAAACACTAACACCGGACCAAACTGCGGGTCAACACTACTACCAATAATCAACTCATAGCCACGGTCTAAACTTAACATTGGTTGTACTGTCACCCCTAGAAAATGCTCAGACCCTACTTTCTCAGTTACAGAGGTTTGAATATTTTGATATGCCCATTTTACTGCTTCTGCATCTTTAAGATTTAACTGTACACCATCCACATCAGTTTTATGGGTGATTGTCTCGGAAAACAGTTTCAGCACCACTGGATAACCAATTATATTAGCACGTTCCACTGCTTCTGCTTCATTTTTTGCAACCAAGGTCTGCACAATGGGAATACCATAAGCAGCTAAAATTTGTTTTGATTCTGATTCTGTGAGAATATTTCTACCTGCATCCTGAGCATTTTTGATAATTTGCTCAACTATAGAACAGTTTGGACCGCTTTCTTGTTCTTGTGCTAGCAATGGAGTTTCATAAATACCCTGTAAATTATAATTGTACTGCCACATAAAGTTAAAGAGCTTGGCAGCAGAATCTGGATAACGATAAGTCGAGATACTAGCACGATTGAGAATAGTTTCACCTGTAGTTACCTCATCCCCTCCCATCCAACTTGCTAATACTGGTTTTTTAGCAGTCTGAGCATAATGCTTTAACTGTTCGGCTGTTTGAGTGGGATCGGTCATTGCTTGAGGAGTCAAAATTACCAGCAAACCGTCAGTGTTAGGATCTTTAATTGCTACTTCTAAAGTTTTGCGGTAGCGCTCTGGATCAGCATCACCAAGAATATCAATGGGGTTAGCATGACTCCAATGGGTGGGGAGAAATTCATTCAATTGAGCAATTGTTTCTTCTGCCAGAGGTGCAAGTTCTCCACCAGTAGCAATCAGGGCGTCCGTCGCTAACACTCCTGGTCCTCCAGCATTAGTAATAATTGTCAGTCTCGGTCCTTTTGGTAGCCGTGGCTGTTTTGCCATCACTTCTGCCATATTAAATAGTTCAGAGATGCGATTCACCCGCAGCACCCCACACCGACGAAAGGCAGCATTTAGGACTTCATCACTACCTGTGAGTGACCCTGTATGTGAAGCAGCAGCTTTAGCAGCAGCTTCAGTTTGACCAGCTTTGATTACTATTATTGGTTTTGTCAATGCTACTTCACGAGCAGCAGACAGGAATGACCGGGCATTGCCAATAGATTCCATATAGATGACAATACTTTTGGTGTGGGGGTCGTCTCCAAGATAGTAGATCAGGTCGCCCCAGTCTAAATCTAGCATTGAGCCTATGGAAATGAATGCACTGAAGCCTACGTTTTCTGGGAAACTCCAGTCGAGAACGGCTGTACAAAATGCTCCACTCTGACTAATGAAACCAAGGTTGCCTGGGTTTGCCATTGTGCTAGCAAAGGTAGCGTTAAGTCCACTATGGGGGTTCATTAAACCTAAACAGTTAGGGCCAATCAGTCGCATTTTGCCCTTGGCTGTTGCCATAATTTGTTGTTCTAATTCTATGCCTTCTGGTCCAATTTCTTTGAATCCTGCGGAGATAATGATTGCGCCCTTGACTCCGACTTCCACACAGTCGCGCACAGCATCAGGAACCATGGGAGCGGGAATGGCGATAATTGCTAAGTCAATTGGTTCTGGTATGGCTTTGATATTTGGGTAGGCTGGAATTCCTAGGACATTATGGCGCTTGGGATTAACTGGAAAAATCGTACCCCCAAAAGGATTGCTCATCAGATTCCAGAGGATTGTGCGACCCACACTGCCAACTCTATCGGTAGCACCGATTACGGCCACACTTTCTGGAGCAAATATGGAAGTTAGGGGTTGTCGTTCTGCTCTCAGAATATCATAAGTCGGATCTGTTGTTTGTATTGTTTGTATCATCTTTAGTTCTCTCTTTTGAAGTTAATTTTTATTTGTTTTTTGATCGCTTTCTCTTCAAGTGTAACCGAAAATTTGAGTGATTTGATAATGAAATCCAGAACTTAAGCTCAAGCTCAAGTTCAATAATGGATAATGGATAATTGATAATTGATAATTACCTCTCCCTAAAACGGATAGGATTGAATAAAAGGAAAATAAATTCATTGTTTCTCTTGATCTAGTTGGCTTTAAACCTTAATTATTCGGTAAATTTACTAACTTGGGCAAAATCATTAGCTCAGGCAGAAAAGCTGATGGAGGAGGGTACAAAATTAGCTAGAGTTGGAAAAATTGAGGCCGCAGTTGAAAAGTACAAAAAAGCAAAAGAACTTGACAAAGTGGCATTCATATCATGTCCCCTGGTATCGTTTGTGTAAACCAAAGGGTGAATATCTACAGGAAATTTAAGTTCTTTCGGGGTTAATACCCTTAATTCCAAGAATACTAAAGCTTTTATCCCAAATTTTTGAATTCTAAATTCGCTCATTCTGAATTCTTACCCTTTTACCGAAATAATTAATAATTAAGCAATTAAATAATTAGATAATTCACGCCTTGAAGCCTCCCCTTGGATAGGCAGGGCTGTTTCATTCTTGGTTAAGGTAGAGGGGGAGCGGGGGAGCACGGAGCAGGGGAGAATTTTTCACCATTTACACGCTAATTTTCCCCAAATTTCTCGAGCAATAATTTTGGTGTGGCAATTGATTTTTCAGAAATTTCGTTGATTTGACCAAGATGTGAGCAGGCAGCTTTTCCCTACCTCCAACACTAAAAATCGTATCTATTTTCGTAACTTTTCCCCAAATTTTTATCGACGTGTCCCCAATTCTCCTTAATCAATTATTTATTTGACTTTGAAACAGCCCTGCCCCTTGGATAGGGGAAAAAAATAAATCTTTTCCTTAGAGTGTCTTACCTCTCCCTAAAAGGGAGAGGTAATTATCAATTATCAATTAATGAAAAAACCGATGCTACCGGACATGATATCATTCCTACTCGGCTTTGTTGCATGAAGGTAGCGATCGCCAAATCACCCCCTTGTGGCGGTATAACTATAAAGTTACAAGGTAACTTTCTGGTAAGCCAGTTTGAATCATGCGGTTGAGAATCGCACATTGTATAAATAATTCAACTGCTTGAGTGTCGAATTTTCGTCTTCGTAGCTTACCTCCGAATATCACTTTGAGCCTAAACATAGTGGTTTTCCTTCGGAATGCTACGCAAACAGATAACGAACGTCGATGATAGCCACTATCACGCTTCCACTTTTTCCGTCCTACTTTCCTTATTCGTCTTAGATTTTCATCTCTAGGATGCGGTGCTGCTTTACAGTTACCATGTTGCCATATTATGATTATGGCATCTTTTCGTGGTGGTATTGTTGGTGTTGCCCCCTGCTTGCTAGCAGCATCGTAGCATTTACGCTGATCATAAGCCCCATCTCCTGAAACTTGAACTATCTGTCCTTCATTGATTTCTAGTAGGTCAGAAAATACTTGCTCATCACTAACATTGTTAGTTGTTACCACCGCACTCACAATTTCTCCTGTTGCCTGATTCACTCCCAGATGCAGTTTACGCCATGTTCTACGTTTACCTACACCGTGTTGCCTGGTTTTCCATTCTCCCTCACCATATACTTTTACCCCTGTAGAGTCTACTACCAGGTGTATGGCCTCTGTTGATGGTAATACTGGTATCTCTATGTTTAATTTGCTCAGGCGACGAGATCAAGTACTGTGGTCTGGCACTGGTAAGTCTACCCCCATCAAGGCCAATATAGATGCCACAAAACCTTCTGTTTGTCGCCCAGCCAAGCCAAATAAGGACTGTAATGTAGCCATTAATTCAATGGCTACATTGCTGTAGGTATTGGATGCTCCCTTGCGTCCTGTTTTCTCCTGATGCAGCCACTGCTCTATCACCTCTTGATTAAGCCAAAATGTTAGACTTCCTCGTTGCCTTAAGGAGGCATCATATTCAGACCAGTTGCTAACTCGGTACTTAGACTTGGACTTAGACTTACTCATATCTACTTGGTACAGTTTTTTGTGCCATACTCTACTATTTTTACCCTCTCATCGTCTTTTGTGCAACAAAGCCTTCCTACTCTGCAAAATATGATCCAGAAGCTAAAGCCAAATCTGAGGTAGTAGATGGCTCTTAAAACAGTTGTAAGCGATCGGGCATAGTAGAAAAATAATTAGATTTGACTTATAATTTGGCTAAACTTGGATAATTTTTGGAAAAAGGGAAAAAATAATGAAAATCAAAAGATTTGGTGTTGTTATTATTGGCATTTGTGGACTAAGTGTAGGGATACTCCAACCAGTAGCAGGGACAATGAAACTATCTGTTCTAGGGCAACAGTCTGGCAAAATAGAGGAATTTGATCGACCTCTTCGGCAAACTACTGTATTTCGACAACTGGTTAACAAGCAAGCTATTCAACTATGGGAAAGTGCCTTACCTATCACAGAAAAAGTTAGAGCAGCAGAGCCTCCTATCTCTGAATTTCAAAGCTTTGTTGAATATAAAGTGGCGGATAGAGATAGAGAACTTAAGATGCGAGATGGTAGGAGAATTCCTGGGGGTACTCGTGGTGGGGTGAAGTCTAACGGTGGCAGTTGTGCTCAAAATGAAAAGTCTTTTTTAGCATTAATTAATGAACGTAATCAATGGGAGAAAACCTTGGCAAGTCATCCGAATTTTTGGTTGTATGTTCCTCGTTCTAGCAGTTATATTAAGTTCAATTTAGTGGATAATTATTCTGAGGAGCAAATTTATCAGACTAAATTTAATATTAAATCGGAGGGAGGATTTATTAATTTTAAATTACCCTCTAGTGCCCCTCCTTTAAAAGTGGCTGAGGATAATCTACAAACCTATAGTTGGGTATTTACTTTGAATTGTGGAGACAAGGAGTTGTTAGTTAAGGGAGTGGTGAAAAGGATGCCAGCAAATGATAGTTTGATTAGTGAGCTAGAGTCTGCTGAAACTGTTATGGACAAGATTGATATTTATGAAAAAAATGATTTGTGGCATGAGACTATTACAGAGTTAGGAAATTTACGCCGGAGTAATCCTGATGATTTAGAGGTTAAGGATAGATGGAATAGTTTATTACAAAAATATGAGAAGAGTTTATCTGAAGGAGGTGATTTGAGTCGGTCTATTTATAACTTGAGTGAGGAACCAATTCAAGATTGTTGTGATTTAGGTGATGTATAATAAGAGTTATCAATTGTATTATGTTTAGATATAGCAATCCTCCGCATATTCGTGGCAAAAATCTTACTGCTTTTTAGGTATGGAGGGAACAGGGAACAGCGAACAGGCCGGAGTTTCAAGTTTTTTATCTACTTTTTAATTGATCACGACCTATTTAGGATTACTATAATGACTTACTGTCAAGTCTGTGGCAACTGGAATGGAGTAGAAGGAATCAATCCCAAGCTTTTAGAGAAGGCAAAAGGCAAAAGTCTGCCAGGTAAAATGAGGAACATCATTCAACCAATTATTGAGACGGTATAAATTTAGTCCTGCTGCAATCAAAATATGTTGTCAATGTGTTTTAGCTAAACCGATAGAGCAGATTTCGGACAAATGAGGTACAAGTTGAAATAGTAAAACTCTTGTGTTGCCAAAATCTTGCTCGCCAAATGTGTACCTCATAACATCGGGAAGTGTTGTATATCAAGATTGACGCCAGCCTTCTCTTCTAATGCCTTATGATATCATGTCTGGTAGCATCGGTATTGCAAGTGAGAAGGTAAGGAAAGAGGAAGAAGTAGTAAGAGAAGAAAAAATCTTGGATAAGGTAGATATTTCCCCAACTTTTACACAAGACTATACCAACGGACATGATATGAGAAATTGCCTTCGATTCCCGTATGCTTTAGCCAGGGGATAAAAAAGGAAATTTCTGATTTTTTTGCCTCCCTATTATAGGAGGTACTGTTAACGCAGTTCCTCCACCAGGAGGCTAACTGTTAACCTAGTTCCTCTGCAAGAGGCTAACTGATAACTGATGATTAATCCTGGACAAATATTACAAGACCGCTATCAGGCAATCAAACTACTAGGAGACTGTGGTTTTGGTCAAACTTGGGAAGTTGATGATGGTGGTACAAGAAAAATTCTGAAAATATTGCAAGTACCAAAAGCAATAGATGATGAAGAAATGGAGCAAGTCATTTCTCTGTTTGAACAAGAGGCAAATGTTTTAACACAATTGCACGATCTTGGATTACCAGAAGTGGGACCAGAAGCATATTTTATTGAGTCAACAGAAGATGTGGGGCCATTACACTGTCTAGTAATGGAAAAAATTGAGGGGATAAATTTATCTGACTGGCTCGAACAAAATAATCAGGGGGAACCTATAGAAGAAGAGCAAGCGATCGCCTGGTTAACACAATTAGTAGAAATTATTAGCAAACTCCATCAGTATCAGTGTATCCATCGGGATATTAAACCAACAAATATCATTCTGCGTTCTACAGCGGAAAACCAAAATAATACTATTGCGCAACAGATAGTATCTGATAATTTGTCACAGAGTAGTCAAGTTCAGCCAAAAGATATAGAAGCTAGGGAAGCCGAAAATTTAGATCCTATCTCACTGACTCCAAAAAATGTTGCACAACTAGGAAATAATACAAAAACACTTGGAGCAACAGAGGGCGACAAAAACGAAGTTGAGAACAAAAAAAGTCAGACAGCAAATCAGGAAGACTCCCAAAAACAAGAGTGGGGTCAACTAGCTTTAATTGACTTTGGCGCTACTAGACAAGTTACAGAAACATATTTAAGACAAGTAGAAGGCAAAAATGTTAGTGGAATTATTTCTCAAGGTTATACATCCCCAGAACAATATGAAGGCAAAGTAACAAGACAGTCGGATGTCTTTGCTATTGGTCGGACTCTAGTTTTCTTACTAACAGCAGAAAATCCTAGTAACTTACCCACAGAACCTCAAACTGGTAGATTAATGTGGCGAGACCATGCTACTCAAATCTCAAAAGGGTTGGCAGATTTAATTGATGAGATGATGACTAATTTGCCTCAGTGTCGTCCCCAAACAAACGAAGATATTCTCGAACGTCTTGCTACCTGTAAGGAACAAGTAGAAACAGAAACAGAAGTTGAACTTAAACCATTACCCACCCAAAACAAAAAACCCACTCCTGTAACTGAAAACCAGTCTTATTCACGACTACTCCAGTCAAAGCTACTTAATTTTAAGGGTAAATCTCAAAAAAATACTCCTCAACCTAATAAATGGTTAGGCAAAATTTCTCTATTCACATTGGGAGTAATAGCTGTTTTTATTGCTTTCTTGCCTGAAGCACCAACAACTTGCCCTCTAAAGTTTGATGACAAATTAAGTTGTGGTGAAGAAATTCTAATTCCTGGTTCGGCAACTACAGACAAAGAAGAAGGAGTTAAAGCTTTTGCTGATGCTAATTATCTTCAAGCAGTCACACTCTTAGAAACAGCTAGAAAAAAACAAATTAACGATCCAGAAACTCTGATTTACCTAAATAATGCTAAATTGGCTGCTAACAATACTGAAGCTTATACTATAGCTGTTGCAGTACCAATGACTGGTGATTCCAGATCGCTCAACTATAGTTTAGAAATCTTGCGGGGAGTTGCTCAAGCTCAAGATGCAATTAACAAAAGTGATAACCGACTCGGAGGTAATGGTTTAATTGTGATTATTGCTGATGATGTCAACTCTTCTACACAAGCTGTGAGAAGAGCAAATGCTTTGGCTGCAACTGGTCAAGTTTTAGCTGTAGTTGGTCATCTTTCTAGTCAAATTACTATGAAAGTAGCTCCAATTTATGAAGATAATAAACTGGTATTAATTTCTCCTACTGCTAATACTTCTAAATTATCTAATCGTAATAATTTTTTGTTTCGGATGATTCCATCTGATGCGACAATGGCTCAAGCAATGGCTAGTTACTTAATTAGTCAATCTGAAGATGAACAGCCAAAAGTAGCTTTATTTCATATTCCTAATGATGTTTACAGTGAATCTCTCAAGGATCAATTTAGTCTCAGTTTCACTGCGGGTCGGGGCAAAATAGTTAAAGATTTGGATGAGAAATTTGATTTATCGAGAACTGCTTTTAATGCTAGTGCTGCTATAGATAGAGCGCAGAAACAAAAGGCTACAGCTATAGTATTATTACCAGATATTTTCAGTTTATCTAAGGGAATAGAGGTAATAAAAGCAAATTGGCAGTTGAATTTACCGATCGTTGCTGGAGATAGTCTTTATAATGATTATGCTCTCAAGTTTGGTGCTGACGAAGCGGAGAGAAATCTTATAGTGGCTACACCTTGGCACAGTTTGAATAGTCCTAATCTTGATTTTCCCCAGGAAGCTAAAGCACTTTGGGGTGGTGCTGTGAGTTGGCGTACCGCTTTTGCTTATGATTCAGTTCAGGCTTTGGTTACTGCTTTGGAGTCACTCCCGGAGCAGAAAGAGTTAAATCGTATTGCTCTGCAAAAAGTTTTGGCTGCTGAAAATTTTAGTTCTTATGGTGCTACGGGAAAGATAACTTTTTTACCGAATGGCGATCGGCAGGAGTCAAGAATTAGTTTTACTGAGGTTGTTAAGTCTAGTTGTTCGCCATTGGGTTATACGTTTTTGCCTCTAGATTATCCTGTTAGTCAATTTAATCTTTTGGAATGTGAGGAGTAAATTCAGTTATCAGTTATCAGTTATCAGTTATCAGTTATCAGTTATCAGTTTATTTCCAGTGTTTAAGAAACCGGGTTTCTGGAAGGTAGATTTTTTATAATAGGGTATTTAATATAAACCGGGTTTCTATGCTTTTTACACGGATACTACCGAACATAATATTATTCCTACAACTCACTATTATTGTGTATAGAGCAAGAGTCAATTCATTTTATGAAGCACCCCACCAGAGGTGATGAGTAGTGAAATTTTGC
>NZ_JBNHEQ010000071.1:26197-32559 GCF_050016015.1 Dapis hubbardiae BLCC-M172 | reverse complement strand
TTCTATTGCTCTATCCGCAAGAGTTAATTCATTTTATGAAGCACCAAGCCAGAGGTGATGGATAGTGAAATTTTGCTTCTATTGCTCTATCCGCAAGAGTTAATTCATTTTATGAAGCACCAAGCCAGAGGATGGGAGAGGGGTAACTAGGAAGTCGCCCCATTTTAATACCCCAAGGAAACTTTTATCCACGAATGGCGCGGATTAGTTTTGCTGCCGAGTGGGCGATCGCGCAAATAACGATGGAAGTACCAATGGCACTACCAATTATCAAACCAACTTCTTGATTTTCCATTGCCAAGTCGGTAATTTTATCTATTAAATTAATAGGTCTAGTTTCCTGGACTTCGGTATAAGTTGTTTGTTTTTGGTTTTCTGGAAAGTTATTTTCCATGATTATTCTCCAGTATTAAAGGTCAAGCTATTTCACTTTAACTAATACTGAAGAAAAATATAGTCCAACTTTACCTCAATTTTAGGTAAGAGTTAGTGAGGTAAAATTGGGAATATTGAACTGATTTTGCCGAATAACCGTTAAACATTTAGGACTCGACTCTGGATAAGTAGTAGTAGTAGCTTAACCAAAAGACTGGAGTCATGGAACTAAGGTTACTTGTTTTAGGATTCGGAGAATCTAAGCAGTTGTTATGTAATTAAACAGTATTAAAAGTCAGTAGTAGTAGTAGTAGCAGGTTGACTAAAATACTGGAGTCATGGAACTAAATCTTTTAAACAAAAAAACTAAACATTATAACTGAATAATGCATTTTTCTACACCACAATCATCGTATTGTTGGTTTCAGATTGCAATACCAAAAAGGTGTTAATTTTGGTTCAAAAATAAAAGGTGTTAATTTTGGTTCAAAAATGTCAATCACCATACATTTTTTAGCTAAGTGTGCTAAAAAAAACGTAGTAGTAGTAGCTTGAAACCAAAATAAAAATCTAATGTTATGGGACGAAAAGCCAGTTCAATAAAACTTAACGAAGAAGGCATAAAAATGATTGATACAGCCAGAAAGAAAAAAGGTTGGAATAAAATAGAGTGGCAGTGGTGTTACGAAGCATACGTCTCCGAATCTACCTTGAAACGCTTTATTAGTGGCAAACCTATTTCCCCTAAAAATTTTCAAAGCTTATGCGAAGTTGTAGGAATAAAAGAATGGCACTCCCTTGTTGATTGGGAAAATAGTGATAGTACCACCGTTACCCAATTTTCTGAAGAATTTCTCGGCACTTTCCTTACCGAAAAAAAACCAAAATCTAAAGGAGGAATAGCTGTAACTGGGGTTTTCACTTCAGAAAAAAAGCTGGAAGTGGAAATGGCACTGGAGCGCTTACGGGAGCTTTTAATGGAATGCAAAATTGTAGTTAAAACTCCACAGGAACCTGACTCCAACTATGGATGTTCTGTGTATGGTCTTTTTAGTCTAGATCAGCAATTAGAAATTGAAGTAGCATTGGAGCATCTAAAGCTACTTTTGCTTACTTGCACAATTACATTTCATAGCAGAAATACCCCTGATATTTCTAACAATAAAACATATATTTCATAGTTCTTGAAATTGCCTTCTATTTTTATGAAAACTGTTATAAATCACGATGGAATACTCAGAATGGGTTTGAAGGCTAAACCCCTACGGAATTACTATTTTTTATTTTCGATTAATTGTCTTCTATTAATTAGTGATTAGCAAAAATTATCGTATAATTCTTGGGAAGGTAAGGAATAAAAACTATGAAGTTACGCAATTTACTACTCTTTACAATATCTATAGCTACCTCAATGATTCTAGCAATATTATTTGTTGCCGAACTTTTGCGTTCTGAAAAAATAAATTATGCCTTATTTTTTGATGGAGTTGATGACTATATTCAAGTGGAAAATACTAACGTAGTTAACCAGATTGGTAGTGGAGATTTCACATTTTCTGTACTGGTTTATGCATTAGAAAGTGAACAAGTACGTCACCCTCAGATTATGTCTAATCGCCTAACTGAAGGAATAGGATTTCTATTTGGATTTCATGGTCGTTGGAGAGGAAGTAAGAACAAAATACCTTATGTTCAACTCGATAGTATTAATTGGATTGGGTATCCTGACCAACCTAACTTGCTAGATGGTCAATGGCATCACTTTGTTGCTCGTAAACAAGGGGATCGACTAACATATTTTGCAGATGGAAAACTGGTGGCATCTTTGACAACTTCTAGAATTGGAAACTACAATCTTGCTTCTGAGCAACCTCTATTAATTGGTTGGGATTTAGTTAATAAATCTCAGACACATTTCAAAGGTAAAATTGATGAATTAAGTATTTGGAATCGGGCATTAACTGATGCTGAAATAGAGTCTAAAATGCTTTATTCTCTTCGAGGTAATGAACCAGGACTTATTAGTTATTGGCCTTTTGATGAAGGTTCTGGTAATCTTGTTAGGGATAAATCAGGTAATGGTAATGATGGAACTATTTATGGTGGTGCTGTCTGGACAACTGGATGGGTTTCAGAAATATAATGTTGGGTAAAATTATTGTAATTAAAATAGTGAGCAATTAAATCACGATGATAATATGGAACATTAAGAAAGGGTTTGGAGACTAAACCCCTACTAAATTGCTATTTAACTTTTTCACAAATAGACACAAAATATTGTTAATCAAATTACCGACCTAAAATTACTGTATGAAGAAGATTATTTCCTGTGGTTATAAGAAACAATCAAACTACTAAATAATCGTCAGTTATAAAACCTAGATCATAAACATTTAATTGAATAATTAGAAGCCTTGGGTAGAAGTGAAAAAAGTGCTGTTGAAAGTTTCGTTACTTTAATTATTCAACATTTATTATTTTATCAATATTGGTCATAAGAAAGAGGTAATAACTCCAGGCATTGGCGTGGATAAATTTTAACTTTTCGGACTCAATTATAATTAAAAATCACAACAAATTTACGAAATAATTTAGCTGAAAGACTTGACTATCTTTATGGCAAAGCTAGAAAAATTGCTCAAATTAAATCAGAACTTCAATTACCAGAAATTAACCCTTATTCTCTGGAACAAATATTGGATGAAGATTGGCTACCAGAGTAATTATTCAACATCTCCTTGCTTTATCAATACTTGGAATTGGTAGAATACTCTTATTTAAAGCCAATATATCCATGAAGCTATTATGACAAGGCCAAACAAAGGACCTCAGTTTGTCAAATATTTTGCACCTGTAATTTCAGCATTAAAAGAATTAGGAAATTCAGGTACTCCCTCAGAAGTTAAAGATTTAATTGCCGTAAATTTACAAATATCTGACAATATTCTTGATGAACAATTACCCAGTGGAACATCATCTAGATTTGATAATCAAGTTGCCTGGGCAAGATTTTATTTGGCTAAAGCTGGATATATTGATTCATCAAAAAGAGGGATTTGGAAGTTAACAGAAGCTGGAATTGATTCAGAAATTACACCTAAAGAAGCTCTGGAAATCTTTCAAAAACTTCAACAAGCTTTTCGTCAAGAGAGTATAAATAATCAGATTAATAAAGATCTAGAAACAGATGAAGATAATGTTGCAGCTCCAGACTCAAACGAAAATAGTTTCAGAAACTATCGCCAAGAACTATTAGAAACTATTAGAAATATTTCACCAACTGGTTTTGAACATCTCTGTCAAAGGCTACTAAGAGAATCTGGATTTCAACAAGTAGAAATTACAGGTAGAAGTGGAGATGGTGGTATTGATCGCAAAGGAATATTACAGATTAATTTATTAATAAGTATTCCTGTATTATTTCAGTGTAAACGTTATATTAGTTCAGTAGGAGCGCCAGAAATTCGTGATTTTCGTGGGGCAATAATGGGAAGAGCAGATAAAGGTATATTTATTACAACTGGAACATTTACCAGAGAAGCTGTTAGAGATGGAGTGCCGCCCATAGAATTAGTAGATGCTAGTAAATTAATTCTAATGTTTGAACAGTTAGAACTTGGTTTAATACCCAAAACTGTTTATGAGATTGATAAAAGCTTTTTTAAGGAGTTTAGTTAATAATAAATAACATCAAGAAAGGGTTTGGTATCCAAACCCCTACAAAGTCGCAATTTATCGACAAATAACGAAAAATAAGTCAAAGATTACTTTTGACTTTTAACCTTTAACTTTTAACTCCCATAAGTCGATATTGCACTTCTAAATAAACCAACAAAGCATTAATATCCGCCGGATTTACTCCCCCTATTCTCGACGCTTGCCCAATAGTTAAAGGCTGAACTTTTGATAATTTTTCCCGCGCTTCCATCGACAAAGTATCTATAGCAAAATAATCTAAATTACCAGGCAATTTCCTATTTTCTTGCCGACTAATTTGGTCGATTTGATTTTGTTGTCTTTGCAAATAACCGGAATATTTAATATCAATTTCCGCTCCTTCTTTTTCAACTAATTTCAAATCTAAATTTCCCAAATTATACTTTTCTAAATCTACATAATGGAAACCTGGTCGGCGCAATAAATCTGCCAAAGTAATCGAACCTTTAATTTTTGTCTGAGTATCGGCAACAATATTAATGGCTACCTCTTCTAATTCTTTAATTCGAGTTGACTTTAACCGAGCTTTTTCCCCATTAATATTAGTTTGCTTCCTCTCAAATAACTCCCACCGACGGTCATCGATTAAACCAATTTCTCGACCTAAAGGTGTTAGTCTTTGGTCGGCATTATCAGACCGTAAAATTAAACGATATTCCGAACGACTCGTCAACATTCGATAGGGTTCTCGCAAATCTTTTGTACATAAATCGTCAATCAAAGTACCAATATAACTTTGTTCCCTGGGAAAGATAATCATGTCTTGATTTCTAACAAATTTAACGGCATTTATTCCCGCCACAAAACCTTGAGCGGCTGCCTCTTCATATCCAGTGGTACCATTAATTTGACCAGCACAAAATAACCCCTCAATTTTCTTAGTCATCAACGTCGGATAACATTGAGTCGCAGGCAAATAATCATATTCCACTGCATAAGCAGGTCGCAACATCACACAATTTTCTAAACCAGGCAAACTGCGCAACATTTGTAATTGCAATTTCTCTGGCAAACCAGTCGAAAATCCCTGAATATAAAGTTCAGGAATATCGCGACCTTCCGGTTCAATAAATATTTGATGACTACTTTTATCAGCAAACCGGACAATTTTATCCTCAATACTCGGACAATAGCGCGGACCTTTCGCATCCACCCACCCACCATAAACTGGAGATAAATGTAGGTTATCGCGAATTAATTTGTGAGTTTCGGGAGTGGTGCGCGTCAGATAACAACACATCTGTTCCCGTTCCACCCAAACCTCCGGATCGAAACTAAACCAACGCACTTTTTCATCCCCTGGTTGCTCTTCCAGATCGGTGTAGTCAACGGAACGTTTATCAACTCTGGCAGGAGTACCGGTTTTCAGACGTCCGGTTTCAAAACCAAGCTTATTCAGGGTTTCAGTCAAACCGATGGCAGGAAATTCTCCGGCGCGACCTGCTGGCATAGATTTATTGCCTACCCAAATGACTCCACCGAGGAAAGTTCCGGTAGTGAGGATGACAGCTTTACATTTGAAAGCGACACCGAAGTAGGTTTCTACTCCAATAATTTCGTCGTTGTCTCCCAAAACTAAGTCTGTCACCATGCTTTCCCGAACTCGGAGGTTTTCTTGATTTTCGATAATATTACGCATAACGGCAGAATATTCTCGTTTGTCAGTTTGAGCGCGTAACGCCCAAACAGCAGGTCCGCGAGAAGAGTTGAGAATGCGTTTTTGTAGGTAGGTGCGGTCTGCTATTTTGCCTATTTCCCCACCCAAAGCATCCACCTCGTGGGTAAGTTGAGATTTTGCGGGTCCCCCAACAGCGGGGTTGCATGGTTGCCAGGCAATTTTGTCGAGGTTGAGAGTGAGTAGGAGGGTGTGGCAACCGAGGCGTGCGGAAGCAAGGGCGGCTTCGCAACCGGAGTGTCCAGCGCCTACTACGATGATGTCGTATTCGTCTTGGAAGTCAAAGTTTTTGGTCATTTTAGTTATCAGTTATAGCAGGGAATAGGGAATAGGGAACAGGGAACAGTTGAAACCCACATACCGCTGTCTAATATTCATTATCAGTACCGACATCTGAAGTCGGAAGTTTAAAAATCAGAATTTTCTAGTCATCCTAAATGTTTGATAGCAACA
This sequence comes from Dapis hubbardiae BLCC-M172, assembly GCF_050016015.1. Taxonomy (NCBI): domain Bacteria; kingdom Bacillati; phylum Cyanobacteriota; class Cyanophyceae; order Oscillatoriales; family Microcoleaceae; genus Dapis; species Dapis hubbardiae. The sequence goes on along the minus strand of NZ_JBNHEQ010000071.1, from coordinate 26,339 downwards.
TACAGTAATTATAAATGATTTGTCAAAAAAACTGTAGGGGTTTGGTCTCCAAAGCCTCTACCAAGAATGGGATTTAGAAACCAAACCCAGTTAGATAAAATGTTACAATCTGTTTAGGACTGTCATATTTTAATATTGCCCA
>NZ_JBNHEQ010000071.1:4592-26097 GCF_050016015.1 Dapis hubbardiae BLCC-M172 | reverse complement strand
AAATCACTTGAGTTATTGTTTAAGTTGATAGTCTAACATTTATTATTGGTAATATATGATTGACAAAGAGGAAAATTATTCAGATGTTAAACCAACTTTTTTCTGGGGATAATTTAGAGGTTTTACGCAGACATATTCAGTTATCAGTTATTAGTTATTAGTACAGACTTCTGAAGTCGGAAGTTTGAAAAAAAGTTTAATAGCAATAGGCTGGTAATTTAAGTATTAAAATATTTATTGCCCAAAATCACTTGAGTTATTGTTTAAGTTGATAGTCTAACATTTATTATTGGTAATATGTGATTTACAGAGAGGAGAATTATTCAGATGCTAAATAAACTTTTTTACGGTGATAATTTAGAGGTTTTACGCAGACATATTAAAGATGAATCTGTGGATTTATGTTATATAGACCCGCCGTTTAATTCTAAGCGTAATTATAATCAAATTTATAATAATGTTGGTCGGGAAGATAGGGCACAAGCACAGGCTTTTATTGATACTTGGACTTGGGATGATTTTGCTAATCAAGGGTTAGCAGAAATTCTGGAAAACTATTTAGGACATTTTACTTCTCAAAGTATAGATTTAATTTCTGGTTTAACAAAAGTTTTAGGCAAAGATAGTTTACTTGCTTATTTGATTAGTATGACTCTACGAGTGGCAGAAATTTATCGAGTTTTAAAACCAACAGGTAGTTTTTATTTCCATTGCGACCCCACAGCGAGTCACTATTTAAAATTAGTATTAGATGCAGTTTTTTGCCCTCAAGGTGGAAATTTTCAAAATGAAATTATTTGGAAACGAACTACAAATGCTGGTAGTAGTAAATCCATCGCTAATAAATTTCCATCAAATGCCGATATAATACTTTTTTATACCAAGTCTGAAAGTTATATTTTTAACAAGATTTTTACGGAATACTCAGAAAAATATAAAGCAAGGTACAATAAACAAGATGAAAGAGGTTTATATTATTTGGATAATTTGAAAACATACTCAGAGGAAAGGTTAAAAAAACTGATTTCAGAAAATCGTATAGAGTATACTAGAAAAGGAACTCCCAGAATTAAAAATTACCTTCACGAAGGAAAAGGTATTATTCTAGATAATGTTTGGACAGACATACAAAGTCTTAATTCACAAGCAAAAGAACGTCTTGGTTATCCTACACAAAAACCAGAGGTTTTATTAGAACGTATTATTCAAGCTAGTAGCGATAAAGGGGATGTAATTTTAGATGCTTATTGTGGTTGTGGAACTACTGTTGCGGTTTCACAACGTCTTGACCGGAAATGGATAGGAATTGATATTACTTATCAGAGTATTAGTTTAATTCTTAAACGTCTTGAAGATAGTTTTTGTGAAGGTGTTTTAACAGAAATAGAATTAAATGGTATCCCTAAAGATATCGATTCAGCTATCGCATTAGCTAATAAAAAAGACGACCGGACTCTCAAATAATTTGAAAAATGGGCGGTACTTACTTACACAAATAACCGCGCCATAGTTAATCAAAAAAAAGGAGCAGATAGAGGTATTGATGGTGTGGTTTATTTTCGAGGAGATAAAGAGGAACCTGAGAAAATTATTTTGCAGGTAAAATCTGGAAATATTAAATCTGGAGATATTCGTGACTTGCAAGGAACTATGACTTTAGAAGGAGCAGCTATGGGTATTTTTATTACTTTAAAATCTCCAACTAAGGCAATGATAAAAACTGCTAAAACAGCAGGAATCTATCAAAGTCAATTTATGAGTCAAAGTCTAGATAAAATTTCCATAGTAACTATCCAAGAAATTTTAGAAGAGAAAAAACGATTAGATATTAAGCTGAGTTATGAAGTGTTGAAATCTGCGGAAAAACAAAAAGAAATCCAAGGTAATCAGTTGAAATTTAACTTAGATATTTAGACAGTTGATAATTGATTAATTTGTTGCTTTTTACTTATGTTAGGAAACTTACGGTTAAGTTCTCAACAAAATTTTTATACTAAAAAAATAAAGGCGATCGCCCTATTTATTATGACTCAACAATAAAAGTAAATTTAAAGCCAAAACTAACAGCTACTAATATATATCTCCAATAATAAAAAATCAAATCAATTATCGTACTCTTATACATCAATTATTTTCCCCTACTCCCTACTCCCTACTCCCTACTCCCTACTCCCTACTCCCTACTCCCTCTAATATAAAAGAAAGTGTTAGGTTTTAGGTATGAAAAAAATTAATCTTTCCCTTACCATCTTACTAATAAAAAGTGAAGGATTACCTATTACCTAACACATAAGATAAAATCTACCCCTAGAACTAAATTGCCTCCATATTACTTTCCCCTGTCCGAATTCGGACAATTTTATCTACCGGAGCAATGAAAATCTTACCATCGCCGATCTCTCCTGTACGGGAAGCACTAATAATCTTATCAACAACCATATCTACCTGGTCATCCTCAACTACGATTTCAATCTTTAGCTTCTGCAAAAATTCAACCGTATATTCAGAACCCCGGTATCTTTCAGTTTGCCCCTTCTGACGTCCAAACCCTCTGACTTCAGAAACAGTCATACCCACAATACCAGCATTGACAAGGGCAATTTTCACCTCGTCTAATTTAAAAGGCCGAATAATAGCTTCTACTTTTTTCAAGTTATTCACTCCTTACACTATAAGTTTTAAAAAAGCGGTCAGCAGTCAGCTCTCAGCAGTCAGCAGTCAGCTCTCAGCAGTCAGCAAGATTATTTTTTTTAAGTTTAGAAAGGAATTTCAAGCCCTCCTAAACAATCCTGCCTTTGGGGTTCTGGGAATTTTTACCCAGAACTCCGCTGAAGCTGTTAACGCAGTTCCTCCACCAGGAGGCTAGCTAAGTGCTAAAAGCTGATAGCTAGTTAAGTCTACTCGTTTATTAGGATGCCATCCTTTAATATCACCGCCAAGTGGGCCTTGTTTGTCAATAAATATACATTTATTCAGAAGGCTTTTTAATAGGCTGCAAAAATCTTAACCTGTTGAGCATTTAAACTATATATTTGGGACTAAGAATACCTGGTGTGGGAAAGAGGAACAGAGAATATAAAACCTCAATGGGTTTTAGCTTGGAAATGCCAAAAAAATCAGACCTTTAACCTTTAGAGAATCTTAAAGTTTTCTAGAAATTATCCTAAACATACTCTCTATTACATTACATTTTTAGTTACAATTATAGATTTAATTATAAATAATAGTATCTAGAGAGGAACTACCAGTGCAGTTACAAAGTAAAGTAACCCTCAAACGAGCCACCGGTGCTTTTGCACTAATGGATAGTCTTAAACGTCATGGAGTCAAACACATATTTGGCTACCCAGGCGGTGCAATTTTGCCAATTTACGACGAACTCTACCGAGTAGAAGCTGCCGGGGACCTAGAACATATCCTAGTCAGACACGAACAAGGAGCTGCCCATGCTGCTGATGGATATGCCCGTGCTACTGGTAAAGTAGGTGTATGTTTTGCCACATCGGGTCCAGGAGCAACAAACCTAGTCACAGGTATTGCTACTGCTCAGATGGACTCAATTCCCATGGTTGTAGTTACAGGGCAAGTAGGCCGACCAATGATTGGTACTGATGCTTTCCAAGAAACAGACATCTACGGCATTACCCTACCCATAGTCAAACATTCTTATGTGGTTCGAGACCCAAGGGATATGGCCAGAATTGTTGCAGAAGCATTCCATATTGCTAGTACAGGTCGTCCAGGTCCAGTCTTGATTGACATACCCAAAGATGTAGGATTGGAAGAATTTGACTATGAACCAGTTGAACCTGCTTCTATCAGACTACCTGGATATCGTCCTACTATTAAAGGTAATCCTCGTCAGATTAACCAAGCAGTTAATTTAATCCGAGAAGCACGTCGTCCTTTATTGTATATAGGTGGTGGTGCAATTTCTGCTGATGCTCATGCAGAAATTCAAGAATTAGCAGAACATTTTAATGTTCCTGCCACTACTACTTTGATGGGGAAAGGTGCTTTTAATGAACATCATCCCCTTTCAGTGGGAATGTTAGGAATGCACGGCACTGCTTATGCTAACTTTGCTGTGAGTGAATGTGACTTATTAATTGCTGTTGGTTCTCGTTTTGATGACCGAGTAACAGGAAAGTTAGATGAATTTGCTTGTAACGCTAAAGTAATTCATATTGATATTGACCCCGCAGAGGTAGGTAAAAACCGAACTCCTGATGTTCCGATCGTGGGAGATGTACGTCAAGTTTTGATCGATATGTTACGTCGTTGTCGGGAGATGGGCGATCCAGCTAATTCTAATCAAACCCAACCTTGGTTAGAACGAATTAATCGTTGGAAAGAAGATTATCCATTAGTCGCTCCCGAACATCCAGATAGTATGTCACCTCAAGAGGTGATTAATGAAGTTGGGAAAATGGCTCCAGATGCTTACTATACTACTGATGTTGGTCAGCATCAAATGTGGGCAGCTCAATTTCTGAAAAATGGTCCTCGCCAATGGCTTTCTAGTGCAGGTTTGGGTACTATGGGTTATGGGATGCCTGCTGCTATGGGTGCAAAAGTGGCACTGCCAAACCGACAGGTGATTTGTATTGCTGGTGATGCTAGTATTCAAATGAATATTCAGGAGTTGGGTACTCTGGCGCATTATGGTATTAATGTTAAAACTGTGATTATTAATAATGGTTGGCAGGGTATGGTGCGTCAGTGGCAACAGGCATTTTTTGGCGAGCGTTATTCTTCTTCTAATATGGAAGTGGGAATGCCAGATTTTGTTAAGTTGGCTGAAGCTTATGGGGTGAAGGGGATGATGATTTCTCGTCGGGATGAGTTGAAAGAGGCGATCGCTCAAATGTTAGCTTATGACGGACCTGTTTTAATGGATGCTCGTGTAACTAAGGATGAAAATTGTTATCCAATGATTCCTCCTGGTAAGAGTAATGCTCAAATGGAGGGTTTGCCTATTCGGAAACAGCTTGAGCAAGCGGTGGAGTCAATTACTTGTAGCAATTGTGGATACGAAAGTGTTGCTACTAATAATTTCTGTCCTGAATGTGGTACTAAGTTTTAATTAGGGTTTGCGCTCAAAAGTCTTTTTTAAGGAGTAGGGGAGCGGGGGAGTAGGGGAGTAGGGGAGCATTCTTTAACCTTTCTCTTGTATTCCTTCCCCCCACTTCTGAAATCTTAAGTTAATACCAAGATCAAATTATCATGTTTATAGCTAAACTTACTCTTAACCCAATATGTTTCTACAAAGGAACAAGGAGTAATTGTAGAAAAGCTATAACCATTTACCAAAACTCTACATTAATTTCTAGGGAGAAATCGAACGTCTCTTTTTTTGTTTGCTCAAGATTTGCATTCAATTTTCCAACTATTGGAATACTTGGGTTTTGGGGAAGGTTTAAAGAAAATGCTACTTTTAGATTTTTCTGAGATTCTTCAGTGAGACTTAATACAAATTTGTGTTTTTTGATTCTAATTCCTTTTTCTCTTTTAAAAATAAGACCTTTCATATGAGCATCACTAAGCCATTGATTCTCCATCAAAAAACTTCTAGCTTCTTCAATATTTGGCTCTGAGGGATCGTATTCCTCTTCAATCATTATTGCTTTTTCCATTTTATCCCGAGCATAACTTTCAACTTCAACATTAGCCCCACCACCAGAAGTATCAGCTTTAGCAGCAACCTTGGTTTTCTTATCGAAACTTTTCATTTCCATGTGTTCCACAGTAATTTTCTTTGCACCTAAAAGACCACAAAGGTTAGTAAAATTAATACACTTAGCTTGAGCAAAACTATAAGATGCGTTTGAAACTTCTGCATAATCTGAAGGATCGTAAGGACTTTGAATTAAGATAGTTCCTGGATTTAGAAGTCCACTATTTCTAAGTTTTTTAATAAGAGAACTATCATCTTTTGCTGAATCATCAAGTAAAGAAACTTGTCTATTTAAGAGTAGTTCACGGGCTGAGTTGTCTGATTCTGCATCAATTTCTAGTTGACTTAATTCTTGACGAGAAAGAACCATAATAACTCTACGTTTTTCTGGCTCTTCGGGAAGATAATTATTTGTATCCATGTTTTTATTCTTGACTTGAGTTTCTGTGACTAGCGAATTAATTTCGATACCTTGATTTTTGCTAGAGATATCATCAGTGCATTGTTCAGGGAAATGAATAACGCTATCTGCATTACTGATGGAGGGGGAGTCTTGTCCTGGACAGGCTGTAGAATTTGTATTTCCAGAAACCAGTTGCGGATTAGTTTGGGTATTCGTTCTTGAGCTGTTTGAGGAGTGTGAAGAAGGATATAAATTAGAGCTAGGGGAAGTATTACCGCCAAGAATAGACGACAAATTAAATCTATCTTTTGGAACGTCTCTTTTTTTTTCTTCCAAACATCAGTTAAAGACAATTTAGTCTTTTCTAGTAGATCGTTCTTATTATTGAAAGTTAAATGATTATCAGAAGCAAATCTTTCAATATCGTTTACCACTTTGTCAACCCAATCTATTTCTTCTAACTCATGCTCTGGAAATTCTCCATAACTTATAATGGGTGCAATCCGATTAAGGACATCTTTTTCTTTGGGAATAGTTTTAATTAGAAATTCACGATTTGTGTAATAGATAACTATATTTGATAGATAATTTTGTTCCTTCTTGCCAGCTTGTACAACTCTAGAAATCTTGGACATAAATTTCTGTCTTTTTTCCTGGTCAGATGGCACAGAATGATCGAGGCATTGTTTATTTATCTCAATAATATTGGGTGTTTTATTATCGAGAGGTTGAAAAGAATGTTCTAGTTTAATCATTTTAAAATACTCTTAAAAACTAATTCAACAAGCCTTTTTGTATTATCTTTGGTTGAAAGGCTACCCAAAACAACTTTAATTCCTGTACTATATTTATGTAGGGGTGAAAAATTTTTACGAAGCTTATCATTATCTATCATACAAGGTATATCTCTTTGTATATATCTTTGCAGTTGATCGACTTGATCGCAAAAAGTGCAAATAATTAACAACTTTTTTTTCTTTTTATTAAATATTTTAAATATTTTTTTTTTGTTTTGAGACTCATAACTTTGCCACCAATTTTGAATTAAACTTAGATCTGTTTCAACACGAATTTGTGTATCCCAATCCTTTTTAATTAGAAGATCGGCTCGAACTAGATAAAAAACTAAATCAGATTCCTTAAATAGGGTTTGCCAAGTACTGTGAGAAGCCGTATCTCCACCTACATCAGCGCTTTTTTTTAGGGAAATCCATGTATTTTCATCAAGCATAAAACGTCTTTCATTAGTTGGTTCATAGTAAGTCAGCTCATATTCTTTACTTTGTATTCCTTGAGTGAGATAATCTAATAATGTTGTTTTACCAGTTCCTCGAGATCCTAAAACAGCAAGTTTTTTACCCTTCAATGCAATTAAAATATGTTTCCACTTAAGTACTGTGTATGTTCCTCCTGCACCAACACAAATTCCTATAATAAATATTACTGCAATAATTATTAGTATTATAATAATAAATTCCATAGTAAAAAGTTACCTTCAAAAAAATTCCTTCTGTTGAATTGAACTAAAATTAGTCATAATATCTTTTATCAATAGTCTTTCATCGCAATAGTAGTAATTACACAAAAAATACTAATAAAATACCCTCAAATATACAAACGAAGATTTTACTTCAAAAATGTATGAACACTTAATACCTAAGGGTATTTTTACGGAATTTTAAACAAACAGTTTTATCACATCGAAAGTAATTTGCCTATCTAGACTAATCTTTCTCAGAAAATGCTACCCAAACAGGAATCTTCTATAAATTATTTTTGAATATTAGTATTCTCTTAAAGATAAGATATTTTTTATCAAAATCAATGGAACTTAAACAATTTTTAAGCTCAAATATAACCTAACCTCTCTTTATAAGAAGTAAATACATTCATATTTTCACTTAACTTCAGACAGCTTCGAGGTAAAATTCTTGGTTTATAAACATTATGGTCTAATTTTGCTTATTAAGTTGTTTAAGTCCCACTAATAATATCTTTAGGTATTTGACAATTTTTCCATTAGCTCAATGTCAAGATTTCAAGAATAGTGGGAGAAGCTCAAAAATATCAGATGGTTTCTATAACCTAATTCATCTCAACCACCACCCAAACAAGCTGCTAAATCTTCATCCGGAGTAGCGATCGCCTGTAAATTATAGTTTTGCTGCAACAACTCAAAAACATTGGGCGAAATAAATGCAGGTAAAGTCGGACCTAAGCGAATATCTTTAATTCCCAAATACAATAAGGTCAACAAAACTGCCACTGCTTTTTGCTCATACCAAGACAAAATCATTGACAAGGGTAACTCATTCACACCCACATCAAAAGCTTTTGCCAAACCTAAAGCAATTTGAATTGCTGAATAAGCATCATTACACTGACCAACATCCATCAACCGAGGAATTTCTCCAATTAAACCCATCTCTTTGTCAAAAAAGCGGAACTTACCACAAGCAAGTGTCAAAACCACACAATCTTCCGGCACCTTCTCCACAAACTCTGTATAATAATTCCGGTCTGGTTTCGCTCCATCGCAACCTCCCACTAAAAAGAAATGACGAATTTTCCCTTGCTTGACCGCATCAACCACAGTATCAGCAACATTCAAAACCGTATTTCGGGCAAAACCAACCATTACCTGTTTCGGTTCTCCATCCTCAGTAAATCCAGGCATCGACAACGCTTTTTCAATAACAGGAGAAAAATCTGGCGTACCGTCTGCTGTTGGATCTAAATGAGTCATTCCCGGATATCCCACCGGACCGATACTAAATAATTTATCCTCATAATTTTCGTGGGGTGGCATCAAACAATTTGTTGTGACAACTATCGGACCTGGGAATTTAGCAAAATCTTTAGTCTGATTTTGCCAAGCAGTACCATAATGACCGTAGAAGTGGGGATATTGTTGTTTCAAAAGCGGATAACCGTGGGAAGGCAAAAGTTCGCCATGAGTATAGATGGTAATATCAGTATTAGCAGTTTGTTTTAAAATTGCTGCAAGTTGTCGAATATCGTGACCAGAAACTAATATTGCTTTTCCTTTCCGGGGGTGCAACGGTACGGTGGTCGGTACAGGATGACCGTAGGTTTTTGTATGACCTGCGTCTAACAATTCCATTGCTGTGAGATTAATTTCTCCTACTTTCAACGCTAGGTTTACCCAGTCGTCAAGAGTTAGGTCTTGGTTATCTAGAGCCACTAATGCTTCGGCAATAAAATCATAAATTTTTTCATCTTCTTCTCCCAATTCCATAGCGTGGAATGTGTAGGAAGCTGCTCCTTTAATACCATAGATAACTGTTAATTTGAGAGAGAATATATCAACATTACTATCAGACTGAGCAAGAAATTTGAGGGAAACATTTTCACCTTGGAGAGATAAACTTTCACTATAGTCTGGTTCGTAGTTAGCTACGGGAGAGAATTTAGTTTCAGGAATCTGAGTTTTCAAGTTTTCCCGGTGAGCGATCGCCTGTTTGATATATTGAGCAAAGCTTTTTTTGTTAAAGTTAACGTTTGTCATTGTGGCAAACATTGACTCGCAGATAAAGACATCTATTTCTCTAGTAGGAATATTTAATTGTTTTGCCTGGAGTCTGACTTCTGCCAACCCCCGTAGACAGTAAACTAATAAATCTTGTACGGCGTTCAATTCTGGACTTTTGCCACAAGCTCCCCATTGATGGCAACCTTGCCCACTGGCGGTTTGTTCACATTGTTCACAAAACATAGACATAATATTTTTCTCCTGGTAGGTTTTTATCTGTATAGACTCTTGCAAAAGTTTTAATTAAATCAATTAGAGATATAGAATCAACAATTTCATCCCCCCTATTCCCTATTCCCTGACTTCTGCAAGAAGTGTTATATTTTTACTGTAGTTACTGACTAGACATTTTGTCTTTGACTTAAGTCAATAATTAGTAAATTTAATTTTTGGGTTTGATGAATAATTTTGTATTTTACTTAACTGCGAACTTCTATTTTTATGATAATTCTCAAAAATGATGGCTGTTATTAAAACTTAGTTAAGAAATCTTTTTTAAGTAGAAATTCCTATCAAGCATTTCCAAAAATTCACTAATGCTACATCACGACGTATAGCTTTACAAGTAAAAGTTAAGACTTTTTTCTGCTCCCTTTACACTCAAATCTATTTTCCCAGGAAATAAAATCTAATTATATGCAAGTTAATAAGAGATTGAATATATCAGGAAATATAAAAATGAGGTAGGGAACAGGTATGGAGGAAGGAAGAAATCAAGACAACTATTTGTAACTTAAGAATCTAGGAATATATGTACCTTTCCACCTCTGGTATTTACCAGATTTCAATCTCTTGAAGTCTTACCTATTTTAGATTTTAGTCATTCTCAGCTCTCTTAATACTTGTTTTACAAACAGTCTCTAACTAATATAGCAATTCCCATGCTGGTGAGGTACAAAATTCTAGGTTTTAGGGAACAGGGAATAGGGAACAGGGAACAGGGAACAGGGAAATAAGAAATAGAAAAGAAATTAAAGATAGGTGTACCTCATAAGCTTGAGAAACGCTCTAATTTTTTTTACCGAATAATTAATAATTATTAATTATTAATTAAATCATTTAGGTGAAAAGCCTCCCATTTCAAGGGGAAAAAATAATTTTTTTTCCTTATTGGTCAATCCTTTCCCTAAAAGGCTATCCATTACCCATAACTCTTGAAACCCTTGTGGGGAGCAGGGGAGTAGGGAGCAGGGGAGAAGGGAGAAATAGTCATAGTAGCTAGGCAAAACTACTTAACTTATCAAAATAAATTTACTTTTCAATACATTTTTTCTCTGGAAAAAGCCTGTTAAAGGCATGAACATAATTTGTTGATTTGGTCAAGCTTTATGTTAAGAAAGATGTGGGTAAAGCATAGCCCTAAAAGGGAGAGGTAATTATCCATTATCCATTAATGAATGTCATAAATATCTTGTTTGTAAAATATGAAATATTACACTTTTTATATAGTAAAATTTAGCGAAAAGATCGAATTATTTCAACGATTTAAAATCTATAGCAATCCGCGCATAGGTTGCGGGTAATCAAAAAGTAGATAAAAAAACTGAAACTTTTACCAAAAAATGAGGTCTAAAGCCTCCCCTTTTAAGGGGATGAAAAAAATATTTAATTCAGTATTTCAAGCCTCCGACTTCAGTCGGAGGTTCACTGATAACTGATAACTGATAACTGAAATGACCTGTTCCCTGTTGCCTGTTCCCTCCATACCTAAAAGCGGTAAGATTTTTATACACAAATAAAATAGGATTGCTATACCATTGATGATTTAAGTAGGTGGGCATCAATAAATGCAACTAAGGCCGGGCGGGTTTTGAAGGTTAAATCGCTTATATAATACTTTTGGCTAAACCCGCCCCTACAATTTTTTTTTAGGTTTAATTAGACAAAAAAATAAGGTCTCGCCCTTTCAAGGGAATGAAAAAAATATTCGCGCCTAGTATTTCAATCCCGATGCTTCAATAGGAGGTACTGATAACTGGTAACTGAGCGCTCAAATGACCTATCTACTTAATATAACCCTACGCATTAAGGTTAGGACATTTCTAAATCCTGTTTGCGCAGCATTCCGTAGGAAAACCCTTTAAAAATTCCCTATTCCCTATTCCCTATTCCCTATTCCCTAGCGCGTAGCGCTATACTTTCTGAAATAAACAATGAATGAGCAGATATCACAAATTAGTCAATTTATAGCTAATACTCAAATGTTTAATAATCTTCCCTCAGAACATTTGCAGGCTGTTAGCCAAATAGCTAAATTTCAAATTTATCAAAACAAAGAAGCGATTTTTTGGGAAGGAGAAGCAGGTGTTGGCTTTTTTATTGTTTTCTCTGGCAAAGTCAAAGTTTTTAAATTTTCTCCTGAAGGAAAAGAACAAATTTTACACATATTTACTAGGGGAGAACATTTTGCTGAAGTACCAGCTTTTGATGGCAAATGTTATCCTGCTTCAGCAGAAGCATTAACAAAAACTGAGTTATTATTTTTTCCTAGAAAAGAATTTTTAAAACTATTAGAAAGTCAGCCGACTATTGCGATTAATATGTTGTCAGCTTTTGCCAAAAATTTGCGCTTATTTGTCAAATTAATTGAAGATTTATCACTGAAAGAAGTACCAGGAAGATTAGCCGTTTATTTATTAGAGTTAAGCGACAATTCTCCCGATCCATCAGAAGTCGAACTAGATATGAGTAAAAGTCAATTAGCTGCATCATTAGGTACTATTCCTGAAACTATTTCCAGAGTTTTTGGTAAGTTAAGCGAACAAAAACTAATTTCTCTAGATGGTAAATCAATTAAATTATTAAATATTCCAGCTTTAAGAGTTTTATCCGCAGAAAAAAGGCATCAATAATTTCAAATAAGGAGTCAGGAGACAGAATACAGGAGACAGAATAGGAGAAAATAAAACCGGATAAAATTAATTACACTCTAGAGGTTTCTGTAGCAGAAACCAGAATTTCCCAATCTTAATTTAGTTTTCGTTCCTAACACAAGCGCATGGAACTTTTTTGATAATTATTAGCCAGGATAGTGTTAATTATTCTTAATGTTTACTTATCGCCAACTCTCCACTCTTTATCAGGCGTTGCACAATCCAGAATGATTCTGTAAAAATTAATTTGAACTTTGACTCAAAAAAACTAATATTAAGTATTCTAGGAAGTACCAAATTATCAATCCAAAATTGAAAATAATTTGTCAATGTGCAACGCCCTTTATCGGGATAATTCATCGCTTTTATTCAGTATGAAATTTCAACAAAAAGTGCTTTTTTTATATTCCATACCTCCCTATCTCCCCACACTCCCTTACCGAAAAATTAAGGTTTAAAGCCTCTCCGTTCAAGGATAAAAAAAGAACAAAGTTCCTCTGAACCAATCCTTTTATTAAAAAGAAGAAGTAATTATTAATTGTTAATTGTTAATTATTAATTATTGAATTCCCCCTCTCCCTATTCCTCTCCTGTTAAAGCATCAGTAAATGGGTCTGGCAAAGCCTGTTGTATTTCCATTTCTTCATGATCTTCAACAGATAAATCTTCACTATTCAGATTTTTTTTTAAAATCTTTTTATTATTTTTGCGCCGACTATAATCCTGTAATCTCACTAACTCATCTTGATAAACCGAAATAATTCTTGTCAGAGACTCAGCCACTTCATCCCAACTTTCATCATCTATAATTTTTTCTGCAATACCTTGAAATAAATCCCCACTTTGGTTTTTTTGAACATACTCCTTCAACAACTTCCCAGACTTTTGTAAAGCTGCCTGATATGCCTCTCCATCAGACCACCAAAGACCAGGCTGATTCAATAACCAAGTCAAAATATATTCTTGAGCGTGCTGTTCTTTTACCCAATTAGCAAGATACTTTAATTCATCCATAAATTACCCCTTTGATTTGAACTAGGAAGCTTATTGCAATGATTAACTTAATCTCTAATGTATAGTAAAATATCATAATTTATTCACACTCTACATCTAAATAATTTACTTAGAATTGAAACTGCTAAAATCAAAAATAGTGCTGAATTTATTTATACAGAATTTTTCCCTCTCTTAAAAAGTAAATTTATTTGTATCAGCCTATACTTGAAATCTTAAAAAAAACCTTTACTGGAAACAGTCAAAAAAAAACAACTGTAATCTAAAAACGGTAACTTAAATTAGAGAAAAAGTCAGGGAAGTAAAAATTATTATGGGACAGCAAAAATTTGGTGTTATAGGTCTAGCTGTAATGGGAGAAAACCTAGCCCTCAATGTAGAACGTAACGGTTTCCCCATCTCTGTATATAATCGCAGTGGCGACAAAACTGATAAATTTATGGCAGAGCGGGCACAAGGGAAAAATGTACACGCTGCTTATACTTTAGAAGATTTTGTCCAATCCCTAGAAAGACCTCGTAGAATCCTGGTCATGGTAAAAGCAGGAGGACCAGTAGATAAAGTCATCGAACAACTTAAACCCCTCCTAGATAAAGATGATATGATTATCGACGGTGGTAACTCCCTCTACGAAGATACAGAACGCCGCACTAGAGAATTAGAATCTACCGGACTTGGTTTCATGGGGATGGGAGTTAGTGGCGGTGAAGAAGGTGCTTTATGGGGACCTAGTTTAATGCCTGGTGGTACAGAGGGTTCTTACAAAGAATTAGAACCAATTTTAACTAAAATCGCTGCTCAAGTTGATGATGGTCCTTGTGTTACTTACATCGGTCCTGGAGGTGCTGGTCATTATGTGAAAATGGTACATAACGGCATTGAGTATGGCGATATGCAGTTAATTGCTGAAGCCTACGACTTGTTGAAAAATGCTGTAGGAATTAGCAACGAACAACTCCATGAAATTTTTGCTGAGTGGAATAAGACTCCAGAGTTGGAATCTTTCTTAATTGAAATTACTGCAGATATCTTCACTAAAAAAGACACTGAAACTAGCAATCATTTAGTTGACATGATTGTTGACTCTGCCGGACAAAAAGGTACAGGTAGATGGACGGTAATTAATGCTTTAGAGTTGGGTGTTGCTGTTCCCACTATTACTGCTGCTGTTAATGCTCGGATTATGTCTGGTATTAAGGATGAGCGTGTGGCTGCTGCTAAGGAATTGACAGGTCCGACTGGTAAGTACGAAGGTGATGCCCAAGCTATGATTAACAAAGTACGGGATGCTTTGTATTGTTCTAAGATTTGTTCTTATGCTCAGGGTATGGCATTGTTGGCTGCTGCATCCAAGGAATTTAATTACAATCTGAATTTGGGTGAGTCGGCGCGAATTTGGAAAGGTGGTTGTATTATTAGAGCAGGATTTTTGAATAAGATTAAGAAGGCTTTTGATGAAAATCCTGGTCTACCTAATTTATTGTTAGCGCCAGAGTTTAAGCAGACTATTCTCGATCGCCAAGATGCTTGGCGGGAAGTTGTTGGTTTGGCTGGTCAGTTAGGATTACCTGTTCCTGCTTTTAGTGCTTCTCTAGATTATTTCGATAGTTATCGTCGTGGAACTTTGCCTCAAAACTTGACTCAAGCTCAACGGGATTATTTCGGCGCTCACACTTATGAGCGTATTGATAAGCCTCGTGGTGAATTCTTCCATACTGAGTGGCCGACTAAGTAATTCTTTCTCTGATAAAATTAGGCGATCGCTCTTTGGTTAAATAGAGGCGATCGCCGTTTGCTATATCTATAATGTTAGACATCTCCGAAAAAGATATAGACTTTTTGCACATAGTAGAGAACAGGGAAAAATTTTTCTTGTCTAAGCTTGCTCAAAGACATTTTTTGAATAATTCTAATCAGTGTATATTCAAATTTTGTCGCCTATAAACTTTATCACCTATGAAATATACTTACCAATATCGTATATATCCAGAGACTAGCCAGAAGTTGACACTAAACAACTGGCTTAGAATTTGTCGGTATTGGTATAACAGGATGTTAGGAGAACGTTTTAACTGGTGGGAGCAAAACAGATGTCCTATAAATGCTTGTCCTCTAATTTCTCATTTACCTGAATTAAAAGACAAACCAAATTATTATAATCAGAAAAAGCAATTACCAGAACTGAAAAAGGGTATAGTAGAAGTCAAACACTCAGGTGAGCATCTGGATTTTTCCCAAGTTTATTCAACAGTTTTGCAAGATGTCTGTAAAAGAGTAGAAGCAACATTTTCTAGATTTGTAGCAGGGGATAGTAAAGGTAATCGTAGTGGTAAACCAAGATTTAAAAGTCAATCTAGATATCGTTCATTGAACTTTCCTAATGCTGATGATTCTTGGTTAAAATTTTCATCAATTAATAGTAAATGGTTGTATATTTCAATTCCTAAAATAGGTTTGTTCAGAGTAAGAACCCACAGACCAATACCTGATGGAAGTAAAATAAAACAAGTTTCACTAATCAATAAAGCTGATGGTTGGTGGATAAATTTCAGCTTAGAGGATAAGTCAATTCCTGAGTTAAAAACTGATAATATTCAGCCTACTTGGGAAAACTCAGTAGGTTTAGATGCTGTCCTAGACAAAGATATTTATTTAGCCACATCAGAAGGAAATAAATTACCTTCTCTCAAACCTTTAAGAACAAATCAAGATCAACTAACCAAAGTATCTCAACGCAAAAACAAACGTAAACACGGCAGTAAATCGAGACGAAAGCTAGCAAAACGCGAAGGAAAAATCCATCAAAAAATAGTTAGAAATCGTAAAGATTTTCAGTATAAAACAGCTTACAAATTAACTCGTACAGGTAAAAAAGTATTTTTCATAGAAAAGTTAAATCTAGTAGGATTAACTCGCAGAAATAAAACCAAACAAGATGAAAATGGAAATTATTCACCTAATGGTCAATCGTCCAAGTCTGGGTTAAATAAATCTTGGTTAGATGCTGCATTTAATCAATTCTTTCAAATACTAGGTCAGGTAGCCGAAAAAGCTAACGCTAGAGTGATAGAATGCAAACCAAATTATACATCTCAATTACTTTCTTATCGAGATGAAATAGTGTTTATAGATTGCAGTATCAGAGAATATTTTGATGAGGAATTACAGTTGAAAATTGATAGAGATATAAATGCTGCTATCAATCTGAAACGAGTCGGGCTGGACTTGTTCCCGACTATAAACCGCCGTCAAAACAAAGTGGTTATAGCTAAATCTAAAACCGCTTCTGTTTCTAAGGAAGTTCTGAGCGTCTTTAAAAGGCATCAGAAGCTTACACAGAAAGCGGATGCGTCTGTGTAGGTAAGTCACTCGGGTGCAATTTGTAGATACAAATTTTAATCCGATTACCGCTTGTCGAGCATACAAATATATATAGATGTAAGTAGGTAGATAAAATTTATATTTTTTCGCATATCTGTTGTGATAAACTGATAATTAGAGTTAGCAAAAATAAACGACAGATGGATAATGCTGCGAAAAATCAAGCCCTAGTAGATGCTTTGGCTAAAAATCTGCCAGAGGACGCATCTGAAGCTCTAGTCAATCAGATTTTTGCATCTGAATTATTTAACTTTTTAGGTTTTGAAGTAAATGAAAGAGTACCTTCTTTTTCCACAGGGAAGGGTAATGAATCGGTCGATCATGCTCTGCGTCATAATACGGAAAATGACATATTTTCTCAAACCAAAACTAATCCAGATATTCTTGTAGAATTGAAAAATAGGAAGCGTAATTTAGCTCATGATTCGACAGATTATAAAAAGACAGTTGTACAAATTAAAGGGTATTTAGAAGCAGATAACTGTAAAGCAGTGAAGTGGGGAATAATTACCAATGCTAATCATATCCAATTATTCAGGAAGCATGGAAAAGTTATTCATCCGGCGACAGTTTGTCTAGCAATTAATCCAGAAAATATCATCAAAATCGCTACTTTAATTAAAGACAAAATTAGTAAACCAAAGAAAGCATTAACAGTAGCAGTTTATAACAATAAAGGCGGGGTAGGAAAAACTACAACTACAGTTAATACCGCAGCAGCCTTATCACTTTCTGGTAAAAAAGTTTTGATTGTTGATTTTGACCCGAATCAAAGAGACCTCACAAATTATCTAGCAATTAAACCAGGTGAACGTACCTTTGATGATTGCTTAGTAGATAAAAATGTTAATGTTATAGATGTCATTCATCCCTACAGAATTAAATCAAAAAAAAGCGCAAAAAAATTTGGTTTTGATGTTATTTCTATGAAGGAAGACCCTGTTTGGTTTGATGAAGTAACTTTGCGTCAAAATATTAAGATTACGCGATTGCACCAAGTATTGGAGAAGCTAAAAAATAGCTATGATTATATCTTGATTGATTCTTCTCCTAACTGGAGAATTTTTAGTCAGAGTGCAATTTATGCTGCAGATGTAGTTTTAATACCGACAAAATATAACAATATATATTCATTAGAAAATGCAGCTATAACTATCAAAAAATATATACCAGAAGTTCAAGAAGCAAGAAGAAAATACCAAGACTGTGGACCAATAGCTTTACCGATTTTCTTCAATGGAGAGAGGAAAATGACCAGTGCTCAAAAAAACGTTGTCAAATCTGCTATTGATAAGCTGATTCAAGATGCTCAAGAAGACTCAAACAAATTTGACCTTGTACCCTATTTTTATCCCAAATATATACCAGGTGATGAAAATAAAGAAATATTTGAATTATCTAGTTCTGTTTCCATTGCAAATTCTGCTTTTTCTCGTATGCCTGCAGTTTATAAAGATAAGGTAGCTAAGGATTACTATAGAGATTTGGTAAAGGAGTATTTTATTTTATGAGTAGTTTGAATGATCAGGGAAACTTGATGTACTTATACATTGATGAAATTGAACCGGGAGATGGAACAAATACTCCAGAATTTTTAATTTCAGCAACAGCAAAAACCCTCAATGAAACTGGCGGAAGAAACTGGGTACCTGTCATTATTAAAGAAGTAGGAGAAGATCAATATAAAGTAATTGGTAATTCTTTTATTTTTGCTGTAGCCAAAGCTGCTGGTTTAGAAAAAGTTTGGTGTATTATTGCTGATGAAAGTGAAGAAACTGAAAAAATCAGCAAAATTTTATCTGGGGAAAAAATACCACAAATCAATCTTTCTACTGCCACAAGAGATGAAATTAAAGCAGCTCTTCAATACTTAATTGAAAAACCAGATAGCAAACTTAAAGGAGTTAAACTGCCAGTAGTTACAAATCGGATTGATGAAGCTCCGCGTCAATATTGGAAAGATTTTAAACCAATCACAAAATTAGGGTGTGGAATTACGACGGCTAAAGTTAATGCTTTAAAAGAAGTATTTTTTCTGACTCCCCAACCAATACCCGAACCAGAAAAAGTAAATCTTTCTACTGCCACAAAAGATGAAATTAGCTCGGCACTTCAATACTTAATTGAACAACCAGACAGCAAACTTAAACAAGTTGACATAGAAAAAGCAACAAACCGTATTGATGAAGCACCACGTCAATATTGGAAAAACCTGGAACCAATCACAAAATTAGGATGTGGAATTACGAAGGTGAAAGTTAACGCTTTAAAAGAAGTATTTTTTCTGACTCCCGAACCAATACCAGAAATAATAACAGACCGGAATATTTTGAATAGTATGACAGTAACAGACTTGAAAAAAATGGCAAAAAAACAGGAAATACCAGGGTATACCAAAAAGAAGAAAGAAGAATTAGTCGAGTTGTTGAGCGTTATTAATTAGACATCTCGAGAAAAGAGGGAGTAGGGAGTAGGGAGAAAAAATTGATGAATAAGAGTGGGATAATTGATTTTATTTTTTATTATTGGAGATGTCTATTAGTACAGAAGATTGATAAGGAAGCGCCAAACTGGAGAAAAATCATTGGTAGTTGCTTATTATATAGAATGTGAGTAATTAGTTATCCTATCGCTGAGGAGTCATGGCTCAATAATATTCCCCTACTCCCCTACTCCCCTACTCCCCTACTCCCCTACTCCCCCGCTCCCCCGCTCCCCATCTCCCCATCTCCCTTACTCCCTACTCCTATTCACTCTCGGAACAAACAGAACAAAATCAGTAGGCACAATCCCCTCAATACTGGAGTTAAAACCTCCCACTTGATTAGTACGCAAGATTGACAAGGAAGCACCAAACTGGAGAAAAATCATTGCTAGTTGGTCGTTAGTAAACCGAGGTAGGAGCGATCGCCAACTTGCTGCAAGTTGCCCTAAAGTTTCGAGGGGAGTTTCTACAGGGAAACCTCCTAAAGTTGTTGCTTCATAACGCCAGTCTGTTCGTGCTTTTCCTAAAGGTGTTAAATGATTTTCCAAAGTTTTGACTAGGTTAGTCAACTGTTTAAATCTTTGAGTTTGTTCATCATCGGGATGTTCCCTCAACCATTTCATAATTAGGGGATTTGATTTTAACTGGGCGACCATCCGATTCAAAGCTGTATAGAGTGCCTGACTAGAATCTTGTACACAGGAATTTATCGGACTGACAGAAGTAGTACCTCTACCATCTCCTGTTCGGTAACGAGCTGCCATTACATCTAGTTCTTGCACTATATAATTAAGTGGGGAAAATTTAACACCATTAAAATCATAATCTTCAGTCATAGGTTTGAACTTAATAATAATCTCCGAAGTAGGGCGAACTCCTAACCATCCCCATTGCCGATCGCCCATATATCTTGCCCAAGATAAGGTACCGGAAATAATTCCATCACAGTTATGAGTGTAGATTTGTCGATATTCCAGATTAAACCGAAGTTCATTAGTCAGGGGTTCCCGGACTACCTTTGCAATACCAAAAGCAAAATGACCGAAAAATATTCCCAAGGGTGAAAGTTCTGGTTTTTTCCCGCCAATACCTCCATAAACGTGCATGAAAATAGCGCGTTCCCCATCTTGCCAAATAGGAGCATCAGAAATTTCACTCTCTTCTAGTTTTTCAGTAGGGTCGAGGAAAATATTTGCTATATTACCTTTCGGCGCGACTTCCTTCTGCCAATATTTATAGTTGATATAATCTAAAGTTGCCTTTTTGCCAGAAATTATTGTCTGAGGTTGAACAGAAAATAAAGCACGAGGAGCGATCGCCTGTACGACAAATTTACCTACGGCATTTTTGGCTCCATAAATATACCAACCTTTGGAATTTACAGGAGAATTTTCTAAACCTTCATTACTAGAAGGCAAAACACCATTACGGTCAGTAACCACGGACGGAATATAAACAATTTCCTCCATACCATCAAATTCCTGAGAGTTGCGGTTATAGTGAGACACCCGAAATAAATCGTCGCCGACAAACTCTTGAATTTTTACCAATCCATAAAAACGACCAGAAATTTGAATCGGTTCGCGACTAATATATAGACTTGGGCGACCTGCACCAGTATCTTCAACTATTACAGGTTCAGGTAAAGCTACTATCACATCATCTTCTGGTCTGGCACCTGCTAAAGATTCTAGAGGATCGACATTTTGCCAATTATTTATTCGGTCTGGATGAATATTTCCCTGTCGCTTACTTATCCTGACCTGCTCGACAAAATTCACATTCGTCGTGACAAGCTGAACATAAGTTTGTAGTTGAGGGTTATCGCTCCAACGTAAATTTACAATTTGTCCGATGAGGTGTTGATTTGCCGAATCTGCTGTATGAATTTCTAGTAAGACACCTTTAACTTTTTCCCTTTCCTCAGCAGTCGGTAAAATTAACCGCCCTACATAAGTACCGATAGGTTGATAAAATTCTGAATTAATATTTTGAGTGATCTCCAGTTTGCTAAATTGACTCTCCTGGAAATCTGCTCCTGACTCTGTAGGTAAACTTTCCGAATTTTCCTCTATTTCCTGTTGTCTATTCCCAGTTAAATTTTCTGTCTCAATATTTT
>NZ_JBNHEQ010000071.1:0-4492 GCF_050016015.1 Dapis hubbardiae BLCC-M172 | reverse complement strand
GTAAACTTGCCGATTTTTCCTCTATTTCCTGTTGTCTATTCCCAGTTAAATTTTCTGTCTCAATATTTTGAGTTATCTCCAGTCTGTTAAATTGACTTTCATCAAAACTTTCTCCTGACTCTGTAGGTAAACTTGCCGATTTTTCCTCTATTTCCTGTTGTCTATTCCCAGTTAAATTTTCCCTATCAATATTTTGAGTGATCTCCAGTTTGCTAAATTGACTTTCATCCAATTTTTCTCCTGACTCTGTAGGTAAACTTTCCGATTTTTCCTCTATTTCCTGTTGTCTATTCCCAGTTAAATTTTCCCTATCAATATTTTGAGTGATCTCCAGTTTGCTAAATTGACTCTCCTGAAAATCTGCTCCTTCTGATGTGGGTAAACTTTCTAAATTTTCCTCTATTCCTTCTTCCCTGTTCCCTGTTCCCTGTTCCCTGTTCCCTATGAAACCTATTAAAGGATAATAATTAGGATGATTAAATATCGCCTCCTTATAAAGCTCATAATTACTAAAAGTTCTAAAATCATCAGGATTTAATCCCGTCGCTCCCCAATTTTTGGTTAAAATTCCCGAAATAATATCCAAAGTTTGCTGTAGATAAGTTCTACCATCTGGCAATCTTGCTTCAGTTCCCATCGGACCTGCTTCAGCATTATGAGCAACCGGACCTAGAGAAACAAAACTAATCTTATCTCGACGTTTAGCACAATTCCAATTTGATAGAAACAAAAGCGACCACCTGCCAGGAAACATGATCGGACCTAACTTTTCTACACCATCCTTTTCTCCCACCAGATGATACAAACGTTCGACTTCCATTGCTCCAGTATTGCCACTTATCACCCCTGCCAAAGAAATAACTTCAATCGGCGCACCCGTCGCTTGCTTCAGAAAAGATACTGCCCCCATAGACATTTGACCGCCTCCACTATAACCAATCAAACTGATAGGTTTTTTACTACCCAGGGGATAACCAAAGTGGAGAAGACTATCAAATAAAACTTGTGCTAATCCCTGATTTTGAATCGGACCGTAACGAGGGTCGGCAGCAACAGCAACAGCAGCCACATTTCGCAAGTTGATAATACCTGCAATAGGATTATCAGGATTTCTCTGAGCAATAGAATCAAGGATATTCCATAAAAATGCTAAAGGTCGGTCTGCTGTTAAAGGTGTGTTTGTGGCAGAGTAAGGCATAATACCCTTAATAATTGCTACATCTGAGGGAGTCGCATCAGCTAAACTATCCAAAAAATTTTCCACAATGGGTAGATATTGGTAAGTACCTTGATTAATTCCATCCAAGTACAAAACATAAACAGAAGCATCTTGGCGATCGGGTACTTCTGCAACTAAACTGCCTGAATATCTGAGAGTTGGTGCTTCATACCATCCCGCCCACCAAGTTAAAGATTCTAAGGGAGTGAAAATTATTGAGCATAAAAGAGCAATTAAGCCAATAATTATTAAGTTAATGGTAAGTTGAACTGTTGTGTCAAAAGTTGTGAACCAAATAGAGAAAAAATTTCCAGATCCAGTTGATAAGAGGATAACAATGGAAAAAGCAATAAATCCAATAACTATATATTTGATAATAGGTTTAATTTTCTGCCTTTGCGGTGCATTAGTTTGTTGAGGTAATAAGTCAGTAGTAATTTGGAAAGAACTAGATTGGTTTCCTGCCATCACAATTTCTTTTAATTCTTGCTTATCTGTGACTAACTCAGTTCCAGCAGCAAGATTTAACAACCATTGCCCAAAAGCAGTAATCGGACGACCAATAGTGCGCTGAGATACCTGATGTACTATCCATCCCAAGATATTACAGACAAATGCTCCCCAAATAGTTAGTTGTGGAACTTCTTGTATAGCTGTGATTTCTGCTAGTAGAGTCCATAGGGTGAGTAAAACGCTGATGGGAATCCCAAAATAAGGTAATCCAATCAGAAAACCCAACATTTGAGGAGCATAACTCAACCCTAAGCTACGGACGACTGTTATTAGTTCTAGGTTGGTATTGAAAAACAGTTGCCCGGTTAACCAAAGACTAATTGCCCAAAACCCAAAACTAAAGACAAATATAATAGCGGAAATTCCTAAACTGAGGAAAAAACGTAATTTTTTAACTTTATTAATGAACAGTACAACAGATTGTCCGATTGCTTGTGCCAAACCAGCAATTAAGACTATAGTTAATGCTACCTGAATTCCTTGAGGTAGATTATTAATTTGGTTATAAACTTCTGGATTAAGAGTTAACGCACCTGATATGAGATGCCAAAATTGGTCAAAAGCTGATGTTGTCATAATCTATCCCTAATTTTTTTCCGGCAACTAATCATCAAAAAATGATATTATACCAAATTCATACATAGATAGTTACATTCATTAATTGATAATGGATAATGGATAATTGATAATTACCTAGCCGTTAAAACCTTACGGGAATTGAAGATAAGGAAATTCAAGAGCACTTGCACTTTTTTTCCCCTATCCAAGGGGAGGCTTTAAACCAGAATTATTTAATTATTAATTATTAATAATTAATAATTGGGTAAAATTCATACAAAATTTTTCAGAGGTTTGTCGCCAAGTAACTTGCTCAAAATTAAATTATATTAAGGAAAATAGAAATACTTTTTTAGACTAATTTTACTTTTTTCGCATCAATTGTAAAATTGTTTTACTATCATTCAAAATAAAAATATTATGAATCAGTATATCGTGACTTCTGATGTAAGCATTCAGCCGTCAACTATTAGCTATAGAAATTATATTTCAGTCGTAATATTTTAGTGCTAACTAGGAGTCAGGAGTAAGAATATAAATCGGTCAAAATCGTTTTTAAATGCTCTTAAAGATTTTATAAATCATTCTTGATTGCTATAGCAATCCTCCGCATATTCGTGGCAAAAATCTTACTACTTTTTAGGGAAGAGGCAATAGGCAATAGCCAACAGGTAGGAGTTTGAACTTTTTTATTTACTTTTTAATTACCCACAACCTATTTAGGATTGCTATATATATTCATTATTATGAAATACCTAAAAGCTGAATGCTTATCTTATGACTCAGTTATCGGCCTTCCCACTCATATCAAATTTCCAAAATTTTTCTACATCTAATTGGATGAATAATTATGGGTAGTCTGGAGATTGAGAAGAGGTAAATTTAGAAATAATCAACACCTTCCTGACTGATAATTGTCAAAAACTGACTTTTAATCTCCCTAATTACTTAACTTTTGAAGTTCCACTGAAGTATAAGATTACTTCTAATAATTTGTATAATACAAAATTCATAAATATTTGCTACATTTTCTTGATAGGAGAGAGTAGGAAGTAGGATTATTAGGTATAAGATATCTTTGATTTTCAAATTGTTATAACAAAGCCACTATCTGAAAATTTTCTGAAATTTATATGATAAAATTAATTTTTACCAGAATAAGAATATAAGGTCTAAAGCCTCTCCTTTAAAGGGTATAAACAAAGAAAATTAAGTTTTTCAAGCCTCCCTATTCCATTGAGGTACTGATAACTAATAACTAATAATTGATCGCTGATAACTAATAACTGAGATATGAAACCTTACCACAAAATTAAAATCCAAGAATGTCACGAACCTTTAGTTCCAATTCCCTTAGAATTATTTGCCATTGAATCACCCCATCCCTATCAAAAATTAGGTGCGCCTTATCATCTTTCTGAAACAAATTCACCTTATTTTTTACGTCAAAAAGTATTAGATAGTTTGATAGTAGCTCAAACAAAACTACAACAAAATTATCCCGGTTGGCGTATCCAAATATTTGATGCTTATCGCCCTATTGCTGTACAACAATTTATGGTAGATTACACTTTTGCAGAAACAATAAAAGCTCAAGGTTTAACATTAGATAGTCTGTCTTTAACGGAAGCAAAACGTCAAGAAATTTTAGAGTTAGTTTATCAATTTTGGGCAACTCCTAGTCTAGATCCTGCTACACCACCACCTCATAGCACTGGTGCTGCTCTGGATGTAACTTTGGTGGATGGTAATGGCAAAACTATTGATATGGGTTCTCCCATTGATGAGTTATCACCTCGCTCCTATCCGAATCATTTTTTAGATAGTCAGGAGCAGAAAGCTCAAAAATATCATCAACATAGAGAATTATTAGCAGAGGTAATGTTGTCTGGAGGGTTTCAGCAGCATCAACAGGAATGGTGGCATTTTTCTCTGGGTGACCAAATGTGGGCTTGGTTGACAAATCAGGAAAATAGTGGAACTGAGGTTTTGGCATGGTATGGGCGAGTAGAGTAATACCATTTCTCAAAAAGTTTTCTATATTTTATTAAGCAGGAGAGTAAGGGAGTAGGGGAGTGGGGGAGAAGCAAAAATAAGAATACTTAACATTAAGAGGTTGAATGTATCAGGAAATATAAAAAAAGAAGATAGGGAATAGGGAATAGGGAATAGGGAATAGGGAATAGGGAATAGGGAATAGGG
>NZ_JBNHEQ010000070.1:43227-53375 GCF_050016015.1 Dapis hubbardiae BLCC-M172 | reverse complement strand
TACTCCCCTACTCTCAATCTATAATTTTAAATAGATCCCTTCAGGGGTTCTATAGTCTCGCTCCCTATTCTAGAGTGAGCAAATATTGAGTTATACCATCCAACATCAACTCACATTTGCCCACCCTACTTTACTAAATATCCAGATCGGTAATTTTCAATTTCGGTCCGTAAGTCTCAATAAACTCACGCCTTGGCGCTACCCGATCGCCCATCAACACAGTAAATATTCTATCTGCCTCCGCAGCATCTTCAATTTCTACCCGTTTCAAAGTCCGAGTGTCAGGGTTCATGGTCGTATCCCACAACTGAACTGGCATCATTTCACCCAAACCCTTAAACCGTTGGATAGTATAGTTGGCATTACCAGGAAACTCATTTTCTATCAGTTGACTGAGTTCACGATCGCTATAACAATAATAATGATTCCTACCTCGCTCCACTTTATACAATGGAGGACAAGCAATATAGATATAACCCTGGTCTACTAACGCCCTTTGGTATCGGTAGAAAAACGTTAACAACAACGTCCGAATATGAGCGCCATCAACATCAGCGTCAGTCATAATAATTATCTTATGATACCGCAGTTGAGCAGCATCAAACTCATCCCCTTTGATACCCAAACCCAAAGCAGTAATCATTGATTGAATCTCATTATTTTTGTAGATTTTGGCATCATCCGTTTTCTCAATATTGATAATTTTACCCCGCAACGGCAATATTGCTTGGAAACGGCGATCGCGACCTTGTTTAGCACTATTATGAACAAAAACTCCACTAGCTAAAGCAAAATTATGAGTATTGGGAACTTCGACATCATAAACATCAAACCGCTCCTCCAACGGTTCGATAGAAACAACCCGATGATTATAATTCCGAATGGCATCCCGTGCTAAAAATTCGTCTCCTTCAAAGTATCGGTTGTAAAAAGTCTCAAACTTCAACATCGACTTATCCTTCTCACGACGACGATAAATATCATACAATTCCAAGTCTATGAAACCAGAACTCTGGTAAACCTTGTGCAAAGCTTCAAGAGTCTTACGATAATAAGTTTTATCCAGCGCTTCCCGACGTTTAGCACGAAACTCAGGAGTCCACTGTTCCTTAGTTTTTTGCCGTCGCCACTCCAACAAATCTTCATCTTGCCATTGCTGTTTCGCCACTTCAGAAGCTGCCTCCCGTGCTTCTGGGTTATTCGCAAAATAATCCCGCACTCGTTCTGCTTGAGCTTGACAGTTCTCAGCTTTACTCCAATATTCCTGCTGTGCTTTCATTAACTGTTCGCGATTTTCTTCACGATACTCTTCATTGCTATCATAAAACTCGCGCCATTTCTGAACCATAAAAGCTTTATACTCATCAACTTCCCACTGTGCTTTAGCTTGTTGTGACAAAATCTCTCGTGTCTCCGGTTCCTGCATTCGTTCCTTCATCATCGCCCGAAATTCATCAGTTGTATGAGCTTGACGACTTTTTTCTTTGACATCAGGGCGATGCAAAGTGAATTCAAGATGTGCCCTGTGTAATGCCAAGTGTTCCTCTTCTGGAAGTCGCTGAATATTTGTGGGATTATTATTGAGTTTATTAAAATCAACATGATGACGATGGTTACCATCTCCTGAATTATATACTCCTACTTCCAAGTTATAAAAATCTGCCAACAAATGAGTATATATCCAACTGTCTTTTTTAGGGTTCCAAACCATTTCATAACCATCTAATCCCCAACCATTTTTTTTCTTTTGAGATAACTTTCGATACAGAGGCATCAAAGCATCATTTGGTGTTAATAAAGCTGCTGGTTTATAACTACCATCTCTGAGCATAAAAGGATGGTCTGGAGTACAAATTAGAGTTTCATTATTATCCAAAGTTATCTTAATAACTCTGGCATTTTTCTTGGTCATTCTTGCATTAATTATCCGTTCAATTGCAACATATCCCTTCTCATTAATTGTGTAACAAAAATGTTCTTTACCCTCAGCTTGTTCAGCTACTATTTCTCCAAAGCTGAGATTACGTCCATCAGTTAAAGCAATTTGTTGATTTAAAAACCAACATCCCCCAGCGCTATCGCCCTCGACGAGGTATAACTCGGATTCTTCCGGGTTTTTCGTACTGCAATCGGCTAGTTTTCCTGGTAATGGAGAAGATTCTAAAACTGATTTTCTCCTCACTAAATCCCTCGCTCGACGAGCTGCTTCTGCTGCTTTAAAAGCTTGAATAGCCTTCTCCAAAACTGCATCAGCAATCTGAGGATTAAAATCTAAATATTCAGTTAAAACTTCTCCCACCAAAGAGTCAACAATACCCCTTACTTCAGTATTGCCTAATTTAGTCTTAGTTTGACCTTCAAATTCTGGTTCTGGAACCTTCACAGAAATAACTGCCGTTAACCCTTCCCGGACATTTTCACCACCCAAATTTGAATCACTTTCTTTAAGTTTATTCCGCTTCCGAGCAATACCATTCATTGTTCTGGTTAAAACAGTTTTCAACCCCTCCAAATGAGTACCGCCATCAACAGTTCTAATATTGTTAGCAAAACCAAGAACATTATCACTAAAAGCATCCACACACCATTGCAAAGCTACTTCCACTTGTACATCATTCTTTTCCCCCTGCACAAAAATCACCTCTTCATGCAAAGGCTGTTTTTCCCGGTTCATGTAGGTGACATATTCCTTAATACCACCCTCATAACAATAAGATTCTATTCGCGGTTCATCACTTTTAAGTAACTCCAGGCGATAATCTGTAATTGTAATCTTGACACCTGCATTCAGATATGCTAGCTCTCGCAGACGACCAACTATGGTATTGTAGTCAAATTCAATACCCGTAGTGAAAATTTCCTCATCTGGCAGAAATTGCACTGATGTGCCTGTCCGTTTTTCTTTATTAGTTTTAGATTTCAAGTCCCCAGTCGGTTTGCCACGTTCATAACCTTGAATATGTGTCTTTTTATCCCGCCAGACCGTTACCTCTACCCACTCTGACAAGGCATTGACCACGGAAACCCCCACACCGTGTAATCCCCCAGAAACTTTATAGCCACCTCCACCAAATTTACCTCCAGCATGGAGAACAGTCATAACCGTTTCCAAAGCAGACTTACCTGTTTTAGAATGGGTATCAACTGGAATACCCCGGCCATCATCTGTAACTCTGACAGAACCATCTTCATTCAGGTCAACTTCGATGTGAGTGCAATAACCAGCTAGCGCCTCATCGATGGAGTTGTCAACAACTTCGTAGATTAGATGATGTAGTCCACGAGGCCCCGTGGAACCAATGTACATTCCCGGTCGCTTCCGTACCGCTTCGAGACCTTCCAGAACTTGTATTTGTTCAGCGCCGTAATTGTTGCTGGCCATAGCAATATCTCTCCTAATAATGGCTTTAATAACAACTTTCGTCAAAAAATGAAATTTTTCTCATAAATTATAACATAAATGCCTTAAACGCTGCTCTAGGGTATTTTAATGAGAAATTTATTTGGGGGATGTAGATATTAGTTATGAGTCATGAGTCATAATTCAGGAGTCAGGAGTCACAATTTCCCAGATTTTTAGTAGTTAGTAGTAGGGGCGAATGGCCATTCGCCCCTACATTATTGCTGTGACTAAATTTGAGAGATATGAAAATTTCTTTTAATTTTGACTTTTGACTTTTCTCTTTTGGCTGCGTAAGTGCTAATATTATAGTTTTATTAATAATTTCTTTTAATTTTGACTTTTAACTTTTGACTTTTGACTTTTCTCTAATTACTATTTGCGGGCCAACTGCTACGGGTAAGTCTGGATTAGCCTTGGATTTGGCCCATAGATTCGGTTCCGTAATTCTCAGTGCAGATTCTCGTCAAGTGTATAAATATTTTAACATTGGCACCGCAAAACCAACTATAACAGAACGGGAATTGGTACCTCACTATTTAATAGATATTTGTGAACCTACAGAGACTC
The DNA here is from genome assembly GCF_050016015.1 of Dapis hubbardiae BLCC-M172. Lineage (NCBI taxonomy): Bacteria > Bacillati > Cyanobacteriota > Cyanophyceae > Oscillatoriales > Microcoleaceae > Dapis > Dapis hubbardiae. The sequence continues at coordinate 49,405 of NZ_JBNHEQ010000070.1, read as the reverse complement.
TGACATTGGCAGAATATCAGGAACAAGCGCAACGTTTGATTGTTAATTCTTTTACTGCTGAAACTGATTTTGCTCCACCAAGTTTATTAGTGGGAGGTACGGGGTTATATATAAAGGCAATAGTTAAAGGTTTGAAGATTCCTAGGGTTGGGCCTAATGAAAAGTTGCGATCGCAATTAGCAGATTTAGGTCAAAAACAATGTTACAAAATGTTGCAGCAGATTGATGAGGTTGCTGCTGAGAAAATTCACCCTAATGATGTGGTGCGAACTTTACGAGCATTGGAAGTGTTTTATGTGAGTGGGAAACCTATTTCTCAACAGCAGGGAGAAAACCCTCCAGATTATCGAATTTTACAAATAGGGTTAGACTGTGATGTGGAGGTTTTGGGCGATCGTATTCGTCATCGAACTGAGAAAATGGTGGAAGTTGGGTTAGTGGAGGAAGTAAAATTTTTGTGTGAAAAGTATGGTGCGGAGTTGCCATTGTTAGATACGTTGGGTTATGCAGAGATGAAACAATATTTGGCAGGAGATATTAGTTTGACTGAGGCGATCGAGGCAACAGTTTTACATACTCGTCAGTTTGCCAAGCGACAACGGACTTGGTTTCGAGGGTATCCAGAAATTGAATGGTTTGATGCGAATGCTCCAGATTTATTGGAACAGGTTTGGGAGCGAGTGAGGGGAGTTGGAAGTTGAGAAAATTTTTATCATCCGTCTCTTGGAGCTTCAGCAAATGAAATGACTATTTCTCTATACGCAATAGAAGAGAAAATTTTTATCATCCGTCTCTTGGAGCTTCAGCAAATGAAAATACTATTGCGAATAGAGCAATAGAAGGAAAATTTTTATCATCCGTCTCTTGGAGCTTCAGCAAATGAAACTACTATTGCGGATAGAGCAATAGAAGGAAAATTTTTATCATCCAGCTCCGGGAGCTTCAGCAAATGAAACTACTATTGCATATAGAGCAATAGAAGGAATTTTCACCATCCGCCTCCGGGAACTTCAACAAATGAAATGACTATTGTTCTATTGCGTATAGAAGAAAAATTTTCACCATCCGCCTTCGGGAGCTTCAGCAAATGAACCTACTATTGCGGATAGAGCAATAGAAGGAATTTTCACCATCCGCCTCCGGGAACTTCAACAAATGAAACTACTATCTCCGGAAGCTTCAGCAAATGAAATGACTATTGCTCTATACGCAATAGAAGATAAAATTTTACCATCCGCATCTGGGAGCTTCAGCAGATGAATAGATTTTTAGACAATTCTGTGAGATTTTAATAGCAGTTGTTTTAGGTAAATTATTTATGGCTGCTAACCCTGGACAAAATCAACCCTATATTCTCTCTGACGAAACTACTCAGTCTATGGTCGTTGTTGTACCTGAAAGAGGTGGCATTGTCACTGACTGGCGCACCCAAGAGCAAAAAATATTTTATCTGGATAAGGAACGTTTTGCCGACCCCACTCTTTCAGTGCGTGGTGGTATTCCTTTATTATTTCCTATCTGTGGCAACCTACCCGATGATACCTACACCCTAGACGGAGAAACTTACAAACTTAAGCAACATGGTTTTGCTCGTACCCTTCCTTGGCAAGTTACACAACAGTCTACCGATAATGGTGCAAGTATTACTGTAAGTCTCCGCAGTAATGATGAAACTCTGGCAGTATATCCATTTAATTTTGAGTTAAATTATACCTATATATTGCGGGGTAATACTTTAGAGCTGCGATATGCTCACACTAATTTATCTCAAAAACCTATGCCATTTTCTACAGGTATTCACCCTTATTTTGCTGTTGCTGATAAGACTCAATTAGAGTTTGATTTACCTTCAAATGAATATAAACTCAAAGGCGACCAGACCGTTAATACTTTTTCTGGAGTGTTTGATTTTGACGCTGAAGAAATTGATTGGGCGTTTGTTAATTTGTCAAAACAATCAGCAGTAGTGACTGATAAAAGTCGCAATTTAAAGTTAACTATTAACTACGATAGTAATTATTCAACTTTAGTTTTTTGGACAGTAAAAGGTAAAGATTTTTATTGTTTAGAACCTTGGACTGGTCCTCGGAATGCCATGAATACTGGCGAACATTTATTAATTGCTGAACCTGGTAAAACCGTCGAAACAGTAATTAGTATGACGGCAGAATTGGGTTAATTTTCCTATTTAAAATTAACCTGAGAAAGTATCTGTAAAATAAATCTAATAAACGCCTCAAAGATCTATTTTTCAGTGGGTTAAGGCGGTAGAAAAATATTATTTTCTTCTGTAAAATTATTACCGCCTTTTCATGTTGCCAGTAGAATACAGCCTATAATTTTTTCAAAATTGACTTGACCGAAAAATAAAGGTTTAAAGCCTCTCCTTTCAAGGAGAAACAAGAAAAAATTTTCTTTTTATTCAATCCTCTTTCTTGTAGGGATAGGTAATTATCAATTATTGAATGATAACTGATAACTGATAACTGATAACTGAAATGACCTAGAGGAATATTTTATGAAATAGGCATAAACCCTATAAGATAAGATTGATAAAAGCTGATTAATTAGGGTTGGCTGATTAAATCTAAAAGCATTGACAAATAAAGGTAAGTGGCTTTTTAAGTTTGGAAAAAGTACCTGGTTTGGAGCTACTTGATGGTCATGCATGTTAGGATTTTGGGTTGATTATAGCAGGAAAATCAAGGGATAATTATTCCTCTTGCCTCCTCGCTCCCATACCCATTCTTCCTGACTCCTGACTCCTGACTCCTGACTCCTACCCTCACTAATCAGACTTTTTCAGCAAGCTTTAATTAACTGATAATTATTTCACAAAAATTCAATCGAAAATGTCTACAAACTCTTGGACTCATCGCCATATTCTATCTCTAGCAAAATTTACACCTGAAGAATATAATATCATACTCCAAACAGCCGCTAGTTTTCAAGAAGTTTTAGGTCGCAGGATGAAAAAAGTACCTGCATTACAAGGTCAAGTAGTGGCAAATTTATTCTTTGAACCCTCAACACGCACCCGTAATAGTTTTGAATTAGCTGCTAAACGTTTATCTGCAGATACCCTAAATTTTGCCCCAGGAAGTTCTTCTCTTACCAAGGGAGAAACTATTCTTGATACAGCAATGACCTATCTAGCAATGGGAACAGATATGATGGTCATTAGACATCGCGATGCAGGAGTACCAGCAGCGATCGCTTCTGCAATGGATCGAAACGGTTATCAAGTTCGAGTTCTTAATGCTGGAGATGGTCAACATGAACATCCTTCTCAAGCTTTACTTGACCTATTTACTATTTGTAAATTGTTAAATTCAACTGAACCTAGAATAGAACTTTTAGAAGGAAAAAAAATTGCTATTGTAGGAGATATTATTCACTCTAGAGTAGCACGCTCTAATATTTGGAGTTTGACAGCTTCTGGTGCTGAATTACATTTAGCAGGAACCCCTACTTTATTACCTCAATATTTTGCCGAATTTGGTAATAATAGACCTGGTAAATTATTTGTACATTGGGATATTGAACCTGCATTAGAAAAGGCAGATTTTGTGATGACTTTACGCCTACAAAAAGAAAGAATGACTCAACATTTACTACCTAGTTTACGAGAATATCATCAACTATTTGGCATTACACGCGATCGCCTCAAACTTTGTCAACCAGGAGTTAAAATATTACACCCCGGACCTGTTAACCGAGGAGTAGAAATTAGTTCTGATTTAATGGATGACCCTCAGTTAAGTTTAATTTCTCAACAAGTAACCAGTGGTATTGCTGTAAGAATGGCTTTACTATATCTTTTAGGAGGAGGAAAAACTGAGTAGGGGAGTGGGGGAGTAGGGGAGTAGGGGAGTAGGGGAGTAGGGGAGCGTGGAGAGTAAGAAACTTCTAATAAAGTAGCAAGATTGTTGACACTAATAAAAAAGGAAAAACCGATAATTAATAATTGATAATTAAAGTTATCTCTAATTAGGAGTTTGCTGAAAAAAACAGAGTGTGGGTAGTTTTTATAGTAAGAAACTTCTAAATAAAGTAGCAAGATTGTTGACACTAATAAAAAAGGAAAAACCGATAATTAATAATTGACAATCAAAGTTATCTCTAATTAGGGGTTTGCTGAAAACCCAGAGTGTAGGGAGTTGTTATAGCAAGAAACTTCTAAAAAGTAGCAAGATTATTGACACTAATAAAATATGATTGCTATATATATAATAGTCTAATTAAGACCCTAAAAAAACATCTACATCAATATTAGTTTCTTTTAAAATACTTCTTAATGTTCCCTCCTTAATTTCTTGATTATAGGAAATAGTTGTCCTAGATTTTGTTTCATAATTCAACCAAATTTCGTGCTATCCTTTTGCTAAACGATAAAAAATAAAGCCTAATTTACCTAAGTTTTTTTGTTACTTCTTGATAATAAAACCCTGCTAATCTTCCCATTAAACCTCCATAATTAACGGATATTAAAACGTAAGCATTCAGCTATTAGCAGTCAGCACTCAGCTTTACCTGGATCATGCTCTACAAAAAGATGCCTGAAAGTAATAAATTTAGGACTTATACCATTTTCATAAAATATTGCAGAGCGTGAAAGAACAGGCGATGGGGAGATAGGGAGCGCCTAAAGTAGGCAAGATAAATAGACAAAAAATGGAGAAAAAAAATTTAATTTTGACAATAAATGTCAGTCATAAAGTATTAAACTGTAGGAATAAATCACAAAGAATGAATGTAACAGCCTATGCATGAATTTGGTATTACGCAAAGGCACTATGTATAGAGTCTTGGTGCGTTACGCTGGCGGTAACACACCCTACCAATAGAGTTCATGCGTAAGTCCTGAAATTACTAAGTTTAGCCGATGACCTTTTCCGTGTCGGACTTTTAACTCCCGCCATCAGACTAATTCCTCCTTCTAGCTGATGGCTGATAGCTGACGGCTGAATGCTTACATTAAAACTGAGATGGTATAGCTTGTAACTCTAAACTATCATTCATTTCTTTTTCCAAACTAAACAAAAATTTTGCCACATCCTCGGCAATTTATATCGCTTATTGTATTGTTTGTCCTTCGGCTACCAACCCTTGTAAATCATCACTCCTAGCAATGAAATACTCCGTTTCATTTTCCCAAAAACCCTCAATTTTTAATCTAATTAATGTTTTCATTTGTGTAAGTCTCAAATTAATTAATAATTGAGAACAGATAATGAATAATAAAAACTCTCTTTAAGAGGTTGAATGTATCAGGAAATATGAAAAAAGAAGATAGGGAACAGGGAAAAATTAACCGGGAACAGGTTATGGAGGTATGGAGGCAAAAAAAAATTATTTGTTATCAGGAACTTCACAACTAACTGATTAAGTATGAATAGTCATACCTCCTCTCTCTGTAGAGTTATATCAATCCCTTGCCTTATTCAAGCTAGTTGATTGAGTTGTGAAACTTTTTTCTTAATACTTATTTTACAAACAGTCTCTAACTATCAATTATTCATTACAACTGATCAATGAAAGAGGAGAGGCTTGAAACCTCTGGAGATTAATTATAAATTATCTATTATTAATTATCAATTATTCATTATCCATGCCTTTATCTACTAAGCCACAAGAAGAAGAGGATAACTTTTCTATTACTATAGCTCCTTTATCTATTGAAGATATTTACGCATTGGCAGATAATCCAGCCAATGGTGCTGTAGTAGTAATGAGCGGAATGGTTCGTAATCAAACAGACGGTCAATCTGTAGTTGCCCTAGAATATCAAGCCTATCAACCCATGGCTATCAAAGTATTTGAACAAATTGCCACAGAAATTCGTAGTCAATGGCCAGATGTTAATACCGTTGTAATTCATCATCGCGTCGGACGTTTAAAAATTGGTGAAATTAGTGTTTTAGTGGCCATTGGCTGTCCACACCGTTCCGAAGCCTTTGAAGCTTGTCGTTATGCTATTGATACTTTGAAACATACTGCCCCTATCTGGAAAAAAGAACATTGGACTGATGGTTCCAGTAGTTGGGTCAGTATTGGAGCTTGTGAAATGGAGAATGAGGAGTAGTGGTTTGTTAATTTTCACATTGTGAGAGACGTTTCCTGGAAAGACAAGGGGAAAGGTAGACAAGGGAAACAATTTAACAGCTATACCCATCAA
>NZ_JBNHEQ010000070.1:16153-43127 GCF_050016015.1 Dapis hubbardiae BLCC-M172 | reverse complement strand
TGGACAGACCAGTAGGATAGTCGGGAGTCGGGACTCGAGAAGTTGGGAACTCTGTTGAAGTGGAGAGTGAGGAGTAGTGGTTTGTTAATTTTCACATTGTGAGAGATATGTTTCCTTGAAAGACAAGGGGAAAGGTAGACAAGGGAAACAATTTAACAGCTATACCCATCAAATTAATCTGGACAGACCAGTAGGATAGTCGGGAGTCGGGACTCGAGAAGTTGGGAACTCTGTAAAATATTTCTCGTCTACCTAGGTATAGGTAACTGTAGCTAAATAGGAAAACAAAACTATTGAGCCAATTCCGCCAATGAGTCAATATATATCTGTACCCTGGTCTAAGGTTGAAACAACCCTTTCGCAAGTGGAATTGCCACCAGAAAAACTCTCTAACTACGATCTAGTATTGCGTTGCCAACAAGGTAGTCGCCCAGATCGAACTATATTCGCCGAACTTCTACATCGGTACCAACCCCATGTGGATAAAATTTTGTATCACTTGGCCCCCGAATGGCAAGATCGCTCAGATTTGGCTCAAGAAGTTTGGATTCGTGTATACCGTAATATTAAACGCTTACAAGAACCAGCTAAGTTCAAGAGTTGGCTAAGTCGGATAACCACTAACCTGTTTTACGACGAGTTACGGAAACGAAAAAGAGTTACCCCTCCTCTATCATTGGATGCCCCTCTGGCTTTAGAGGATGGTATGATTGATTGGGAGATTGCTACAGATACTCCCGGGCCAGAAGAAGAATTAACTACACAAGAGTTTTATGACCGTCTCAGGGATGCGATCGCCCAATTACCTGAAGTATTCAGAGTAACTATTGTTTTGAGAGAAATTGAGGGTTTATCTTATGAAGAAATTGCAGAAATTACTGGAGTTTCTCTAGGAACTGTTAAATCAAGAATTGCTAGAGCTAGACAAAGATTACAATTGCAGCTCCAAAAATATTTGGATATTTGATGGTTGAAATAGGCTGAATTAAGTTATTAAATTCTCTTGTAAATCAACTCAAAAATTGACCTCAAAAAATCAACAAATAAAATTTTAATAGAGACTTCAAAACATTAACCTAAATTTCAACTGAAAAAATCTTTTAATCTATACAAAAATTTATCAAAAAATATCAAGTTTTTATGTGGTTTGAATATGAGTGAAAATTTTGATTTAGATGATTTTGACAATCAGCTTCAGGGTGAAAAAATAGTTATGAAACAAGAAAGATTTGAATTAGTAAGTGCATACCTTGATGGTGAAGTGACACCATCACAACGTAGAGAAGTAGAAGCTTTACTGGCTAAAGATCCAGTTGCTAAACATCTTTATCAGAGATTAGTACAACTACGTTCTGAGTTTCAAAGAATGCCAATAACTCCAACGGTAGAAACTGTAGATAGAACAGTTGAACAAGTATTTGAAAAAATTGACCGTAGATCGAAACGGACTTTGATTTGGCGTGGTAGTGCTATCGCTGCTCTATTCATAGGAGTTATATCGGGAATTATTTCTGCTACTCGTTCTCCGGTAATTCAGTTAGTGGATGAATCTGTGCCTGATACTGAACCTGTACAAATAGCTTTAAATGAACCTATTATAGAAATAGTTAACCCCAATAATGTTATGTTAACTGTCAATGAACCATTGTTTCAAATTCCCCAACCTTCTGTTACACCTATAGAAAATTAATAGTAATTATTAAATAATTATCTTACTTTAAGTTGATATCTTGCCTGTCCAACATCCACTAGGTAAGAATTTACCACCAAGTAACTTAACTTTTTCCGGTAACATTAAATAGCTCCAAACTGTCCATAAATATTTTCCATCAAGTCCAAAAGTAGGAATTTTTTGTCTTTGATACTCGTTTTCTTCTGGAGGGCGTTCAGGATGATAATCTTCTAACTTATCTAGCTCTAGTAAAACCTTTGGATTTCTAAATGATAAAACAAATCCATGCACATTACTCTCTCCTCCAGTCATTGCTGGATAACCAATAGGTAGTTCATACAACAAACCTTTTGCTACTGCGGGAAAAAATTCCACAACATATTCAGCACAATAGGATAGATAGTTTACCTCACCTGGTTTGAGAGTACCATAGACAAATACTCTAAAATAACTCATAAGTATCTGGCCATAAATCAAGTTAATATTGAAAAGGAGTTAGGATAGCTGATAATTTAGTGACCTATAGAACATAATAGTTTGAGCAAATTTACCTCCTACAGTTATTGTAGGTTTAATTTTGTTTAGCTACTTACTAAATCAGATTTCCTGATGTTATTAATGAAGGGATGCAACAAGTAAAAGCTGATGGAGAAAAAATTATAACTATACTTTCTCGATCTAAAATGGATTGAGCATTACAGTCTAAACAAAACTAAATTTGCTAATATAGTATAGTTATAAGTCTGAACTAAAATTAAATTAAATTTATTCAATAGTAATTATTTAGACCTAATCTTTAGATGATGTCAGTAGTAAATATTATGGCTTTTTTGCTTCCCCAGTTACCTCTAAGTGCTTTTTTACCAGAATTGCCTCTTGATAGTCTATTTTCTACTCAGGGAATAATGGTTATGCTATTAGCTGCTTATGCTGTAGCTATGTGGATGTTTCTGACCAGCGCCCCAAAAGTTCATACAATTATGGTATCCGACTTGGCGATCGCCCAACAATTATATGAAGGACTACTGGAGTTACCAGTAGCAGAAGTTCCCTTACATTACTACTATAATTATGAACAAACATTAGGAGCAACAGGTATAGATCCACTTTACCTATCAAATGATTATACCAGACCCAGCACTACTAACCAAGGAACAGCACCTTCAGATGGTTTATGGTATCAATTAATGAAAAATACTCAACTACACATTATCAGTGGAGCGAGTCTCGGAGCAAAAAACCACCAACGTCATGTTTGTTTTGATAAAGACTGTTTAGAACAAATATTAATGCGTGTACAAATGCGAGGTCTTAAGTACAAAATTAGGTCAGAAAAACCTCTTAATTTATTGGTTAAAGACTGGAATAGTCGAGTTATAGAAATAGCAGAAGTCAAGAACTAAAGATTATAAGCATTAAGTTATTAGCAGTCAGGTTTAAGCTTTTCATCAATCATAACTATGGAAATAGCTTTTGAAATAATTAAGTAATGACTAAGGTTAGTTCATTAATTGATAATTACCTCTGGTTAAAACCGTTACGGAATTGAAGATAAGGAAATTCAAGAGCACTTTTTTTCCCTATTCAAGGGGAGGCTTTAAACCAGAATTATTTAATTATTAATTATTAAATAATTCGGTAATGATAAATTTATTGATAACTTGACAAGTTTTCTACTTCCAAGATAATGAAGAATAACTAATAGCTGAATACTTAGATAAAATCATTTTTTATGGTCAGAAATCAAGCCATGAGTAGTCATATTTAAAGACGCTCCTAATACTTGAGAAACCCATACTTCAAAAGAACGAACTTTATAATTAGGAAATTCTAAACCATCATTAGATATAGGTTCAACAAGAATAGTAAACATTCCTAAACGATTTCCTGCTAAAACATCAGTAAACAAGCGATCGCCTACCATAGCAACTTTTTCCACTGGTAAATTCATCGCATCAACAGCTTTTTTTAACTTACGACGAGAAGGTTTACCAGCACTAGCAATATAAGGTATACTTAGTGATTCAGCAATTCGACCTATTCTGTATTGGCTAATATTATTACTAACTAACCATAAACTTGCTATAGTTTTAATTTCTTCTACCCACAAACTCAATTCAGGAGAAGTATCACTATCACGAATTGACACAAGAGTTTCATCCACATCTAACACTAAACCTTGAATTTGATTTTTTTTAATAGTTTCCAATGTTAGACTTAAAACTGAATTACCTAGAACTAAATCTGGCTGTAAAAGTTTACCCCAAGACATAACATTAATCTTTATAATAATAACTTTAAGCTGATAAATTAAAAGTCAAAAATTAGCCTATTTTTAATATGCAAAAATATTCAAAAAATATTTATTAACAAGTCGCTAATCTTGACTTTATTGAGCAGAAAAAAACAGCAAATCGAACAATGACAGCGAATATAGCTAAGATAGCTAAGAAAGAATTGGTTAGGATATAAACTGATAAAGAATCTTAGACTAGAAAATTTTTTCCAACTGTTCCCTTTTACGGAAAAATTAAGGTATAAAGCCTTCTCTTTCAAGAGAAAAAAGAAAAAAAATCTTTTTATTCAATCCTCTTATTTATAAGAAGAGGTAATTATCAATTATCCATTAATGAATTATTTCCTATTCCACTTATTGAGAGGATAACATTCTCTCTACCTCAGCAATAGCAGCTTCATGTTCCGCAGCAGTACGACTAAAAATATGAGTACCATCATAGCGAGCCATAAAATACAAATATTCTGTATCTTCTGGATTAAGAGTTGCTTCTAAACTTGCCTTACCTGGACTAGCAATAGCAGTTGGTGGTAAGCCAGTATTCAGATAAGTATTATAAGGAGAAGGAGTTTCAACCTGACGATAAGTAAGAGGTTTTTCTTTCGTTTGACGAATACCAAGGCCATATTCTACCGTTGGATCTGCTGCTAACCTCATACCCTTTTCCAAACGATTATTAAATACACCTGAAATTACACCACGTTCTTCTGCAACTACAGATTCCTTTTCTACAATACTTGCCAGAGTTACCCACTCATGGAGAGTAAATTTTGTTGCATTATTGGGGTTTTTCTGATATACTGGTAGGGCTATTCGCTCAAACTGTCCTAGCATTTGATTAATAATACCTTCTGGAGTAGTATTCTCCGCGACTATTTTATAAGTATCTGGGAATAGATAACCCTCCAAATGAGGTATATCACTTGGTAACCATGGAAACTTATCATAAGGAATATTTCTTGTAGCAGCAATAAAATCAGCAGCAGGAAAAAAACCTTCAGCTTCCAAATATTCAGCCATTTGTTTAATTGACCATCCTTCACGAATGACATAGCTGAGTTTAACAACATCTCCCTCTAAGATTTTATCTGCAATGGCGCTAAGTGGTTCGGTGGGAGATAAATTATAAGTTCCAGCTTTAAACTCCAGATCGGGATTTTGTAAACTTAACCATTTAACCCATAAATTCCAAGCTGTTGCGGAGCGAATTATACCAGCAGATTCTAAATCTTCGCCTATTTGTTGACCATAAGTGCCCACAGGAATTTTTATGGTAACAGCATCTACTTCTGGAGATTGAGTAGATGATGTGGCTGAAACTAGGGGGCTACTGGCCCAACTCCACCAAGTCCACCCTTGCCAAGCAAAAATACCACAGCTTACAGGCAAGATGGCCAAGTAAAACAGGGCACGATTGGAAATTAGTTTAATACTTTTTTTCATTTGATTCGTTAATACTAATACTTTGCAAAAAAATTGCTCTGATTTTTAAGTTTGTAGTAAAAATGATGACTTGAACTATTCTAGAGTATTGTTAAGTTCTAATCTTCAGCTAAATGACTAGAAAATAAGGTCTCAAACCTCTCTTTACCAGGGAATAAAAAAAAGAATGGTGGTGCATAGTAATGGTATTGGAAGTGTGAGAAGTATAGGAAGTATGGGGGGGTGTGAGAAGTTTGGAAAGTGTGGCAAAGTATGGGAAAAAAATATAGATTATCACCATTACTATACAGGATGACCAAAACAAGAAAATTAAGTATTTCAAGTCTCCCTATTACAGGAGGTACTTACTGATAACTGTTTTGCTACCCCACAACTCAATTAACACTACACAAGATGAAAAGCATTTGCGCAGAATTACCTAGGAAAGCTAATTTGCAACAGACAGCTCCAAGCTAGGAGGCTAAAAGTTAACTGATCGTTGAAGCGATAAGCGATCCAAATTTGCTAAAAGCTCCAAATGCTTTATTCCATATCATCGAAAAGTTGATCTTCTAGCATTGCTTGAACCATTGGTTGAATTTGCTTAAACTCTTCTTCTGAAAGTAATTCTAATTTTCCATTATCCCTTTTACGAGCTGGAATCAAAAATGGATCTAACGGCGTATATATAGCGTATTTCTGGTCTTGATACAAAAAAGTTGCCAGTTCTTCGTAATATTCACTTGCTTCATCATTTTCATCCACTTCATCTAGTTCATCTTCGTCCCATTCTGGTAACTCCCCAGTCACAGTTAATGTTATAGCCGTTCTTTGCAAGATTAGGTTTTGTTCTTCGAGGACAACTTTGGCCGTATCAAAAATTTGGTCAATTTCTGATTCGTCGTCTACAGGGATACTTGCTTGTTCTAGATCTTCTGACCCCCAAGTAAATATTTCTACAGGTAGGTCTAATGGTAGTAACATTACATACTCTTTCTCGTTTAACTCTAGAGAATACTCTATGGTACAATGTAGCGATCGCTCTGCCTCATCAGTTAAGGTAATATAGGTTTCTTGAGATTGTCCATTCTCTTGTGATTCTGGGGATGAAAACATTTTGGGTATTAGGTGATTATTTGTTCATCTAAAAAAAAATTGGTAGTTTGGAACCCCTTTTGCTTGATTAAGGGTCTGAAAAATACCTGGTTATAGTTTGTGTGTATTTCAACACTCAAGACTTTTGCCGAATTATACTTTCCAGATCATACATCTTTTTCCACTATTTTAACAATTAACTATTATTTATAAAAATTATATTTTAATATATACTTACTACTAGAAATTTTTACTAATTCAATAGTTAAATTAGATTGTTATTGTCAAGCATTATTTCAGACTGGTAAATGTGCAATTAAATTGCCTATTTATAATATATTAATTATAAAATTAGTGATATATACAAATTTTTGATCTGAAGGAATAGGGAATAGGGAATAGGAAAAACTATTGTACCTCATTAATATTATCGTCGTTATATTATAGCAGTTTTCATTAATATATAGCACAGATATTTTGGTTTAAAGGAAGAAGTTTTTTAGTCTACCTTTGTGAAAACCGCTATAAGTTGGTAGTTGGGAAAATATTCAAGTATGTCTGAAGGGAATTTAACGAAGTGAAATGTTTGCAAAGCAGGATATAGGATAGCAGCCCCAAGGTTTTTAGCAACTTTATATTTGTTGGTTATATATTTAGTTCTAATTATACCTATTACCTAGTTAATTTATCAAAATTTATCTGGAAATAATTAGGGCTTGCTGATTAATTATCAAAACATTTACAGGTAAAGACTTGAGGCGTCTTGGATTAGCAAAAAGTGCGCTTGTTTTAGTCTAAAACTCTCAAAAAGTTAGCATTTTGGGCAAACTAAAGACGGAAAAATTGAGGGACAATTCTTACTCCTACCTCCTCTAAATTCCCAGTTTCTCCTGACTCCGTACGGACGTTGCATGCAACGTCCGTACCTCCTGACTCCTACCCCTACCAAAAGACTTTATTCAGCAAACCCTAATTATTCCTTAAAAATAATCAAAATCTTGGTCAAAAAATTTAATTTATCTAGTATTAATTATGAATTTATCTTAATTATTGCAATTGCATTAAACCTCAAGAAAATTGTTTAATTTATTTCAGTATTTTTATTTCAAGAATCATCAATATTAATCTAAATCAATAATATTTTTAATCTTGCCTCTAAATGAATTAGATAAATCATTATTCAGCTATAATCTTTTTCCTTTTTCTATCTCCTGTATAGGTTTTAGGGATTGTTTACTGTATATGGATAAACATCAAAATTCCTGAGTAATAAATCAACTGTCAAGAAACAAGTATTTAACAAACAGTGAAATTTATCAAAAATATCCTAATTCTACCTTCAGCATAGTTAGAGCCAGGCTTTTCATCACGATAAATTTTTACCCAGACCTACATTATACCAATTATCAAAAAGAATGCGATGGTTGGATAAGTTACAAGCGTCTATCTTATACCAAATTTTCATCTCAATATACTTTTCATTTCAAACCTCTTATACTATGCATGAAAAAAGAATGCTACAAAAAGTGCATCTCGATCACAGATAGTTAAAAATAGCTTCTGAAGTTCATTATAGACAGCTATATCTATCATTTTCCCTCTTTTATTCAATATTTATTACCTAATTATTAATTATTAATAATTAAATAATTCGCGCCTTGAAGCCTCTCCTTGGATAGGGGAAAAAAGTGCTCTTGAATTTCCTGATCTTGAATTCCCGTAAGGTTTTAACTAGAGTTCAAGAATTAAGAATTTAGAATTAAGAATTTAGAATTACCTCTCCTTGAAAAGAAGAGGATTGACGAACAGGAAAATTTTTATTTATTATCCCCTTAAAAGGGGAGGCTTTAAACCACAATATTTCGGTAATTATCAATTATCCATTATCAATTATCCATTAATGAATTCTTCCCTCTTCCTTGCTTCTACCATTTGTAATAAACATTTATCACCCTTGGTATTAGTACCTTTTTTTACTAACTAATGACTCCTGACTCCTGACCACCTGAAAGATATGTACCAAAACCTTTGAGATTTAGTATTTTATCCTGATAAAATTAGTATTTGCTAAGTCTAACGATATAGAGTTATTAACTACTAAACTGAATATTGTTTTCTCTCCGTTCATCAAGCCATTGTTGCAAAATCAAAGCTGCTGCCTTTCTATCAATTAAACCCTTATTTTGAGAAGGAGAAATATTAGCCGCCTTCAGCATTTCCTCAGCTTGAACCGAAGTCAAACGTTCATCAACATATTCTACAGGTAGTTCGAGAGTCTGTGACAACCTTTGAGCATATTTTTGTACTTCCCTACCTTGAAAACCTATAGAACCATTCATAGAATAGGGCAAACCAACCACAAGAAGTTGTACTTGACGTTCCTGGACAATAGTTTGCAATTGAGCTATATCTTGCTGAAATGAGGTCCGCTTGATAGTAGTAATACCAGTAGCAATTAAACCAGTACCATCACATCCTGCGACCCCCATACGTTTTCTACCTACATCCAAACCTAGGGCGGAAATCCGATTTTGAGGCATTGGAAATTATACTCCTTTTTCAATGAAAAATTTAATTTAGTTACAGACTAAAAAATCATAATTCTTAGATTTTTTCATCATCATTATTCTCTGCACTTTTTGAATTAGGAGGAATAAATTCTGCATCAGAATTTAGTTTTTCATTTTTTCCTTCCCAATAATGGTTATTATGAGTATTTGTCTGGGAATTACTACCCATATCTTTTTTATTTTGCATCATTTTCAACCAAGAACTACGACTAGGAACAGGCTTTCTCGCGGGTTGCAAACTTTGCAGAACTTCCGAAAGTTGGAGATCGGAAATGACTGACCTAGACTCCCGAACTTTATGCCAAACAGAACGAGACATTAACAAAGTATGTTCAATTTGTTTCGCTTTTATCTGTTCTAAATATGCTTCACGTTCAGGTTGATAATCAGCAGAAGCAAGTTGCAAAGATTGATTAGGAAAATCTTGAGCCAATGTTGCCATTTGTGATAATAACTCTGGGTATAACCAAGTATAAGCCGGATGTACAGTTAACTCAGCTATATGTGGTTGTGTACCATCACGGCATAATTTTACTTGGAAGTAACCTATTGCTGCCTTGCGTTGAGACTCAAACACATAACCACTTACCAACTCAGTATGATTAAGCCATTGTCTAACTCCTTCAATCAAACCACTAACAAAGCTAGTTTGAAAATCCTGGACATGGCGGTCAAATACTTGGCGTACCATAGGTGGCATAGATGCAGTATCTAATTGATAGAGCAACTGAGCATCAGCATTACTAACAGGTAGTAAGTTTGGTAAATTTGGCTGTGTTTGGGATAAATCTTGTAATTGTTGGGGAGTAATTGTCCAGTAAGTAATTTGAGCCAATGGCTGAAAACCATTTTGGCGATACAGTGCCATTGTATCTTTATCATTCACATTAACTTGCAACAACCATGTCCGTGCTTCCCAAATTTTTTCAAAGCAGTATCGAAGTAGTTGAGAACCTATTCCTCTAGTATTTCCTGCTTCTTCAATAAATATCCTTTCTACCCGCCAACTGCTGCGAGTGCGATTTGTTGGACAAACTTGGATTGCTCCCTTAACTTGTCCATCTACTTCTGCAACATAAGAAGTTAACAAATATTTGCAGGGATTAGGGAAAAGGCTCAACAACTTTATTGGCCAGTACCAACGATGAATTTGTGCCAATTTCTGGCTAAGGTTAATGGGAGAGAGATTAAAAGTAACATCTCGGTGGTTGTGTTGGGCCTCTGGAGTTTCCCAGCATAGCTTTTTGATAGCCTCTAGGTCGCGGTACTCTAGGGGACGAATGACCACCTGGCTTTGCTTTTGGCGGATGAAAGGTTTCATGATTTTGTGTTCTTGGTTTTGGGATGCTTACGTCAAAGTAAATTTTAAATTTTGTGGGTCTGGGAATTTGGCTAAATAAATTTATTGGTCATCCAAATTATTCGGAATGACTGAGGTGAGGTTCTCTCATGGTTAACTGCAAGGAGTATAATCTTGGCTTTCCCAAATTCACAGTTCGAGCTTCCTGGTTCTTATCCTAATGTTGAACCCGACCCAAGTAGAAAAGATGAGACCTAACTTGTTTAATGTTTTATTTAAGATATTTATTACTGAATTTTCATATCTGTCTATTACCAAACTACATTATTTAGGAGAAGAATGAGTTCTAACTGACAGAATTTTATGTACTTTATGACCAAAGTTACTACAATTCTAATATCTATTATTAAGACTAACTTTTACCAGATGAGAACCAGGTTTTACCCCTAATGTTTCAAGTTTTTTTATAAATGCCTCTCAAGCCACATCATAAATTTATTGTGATAGTTTAGCATTTATTTGCTTACCTATAATAGGTAATTAATCAACTACAATTAAATCAAGTTAATTGACTGATTTACAAGCTGTAATGTAAGTTCAATTTTCCCCTTTATCTGGGAATATTTTGATGTAGTAGCTATTCTCTTAATGTTGCTTATGCCAGTTCTAAGAGCAATTTTTTTCTAGATATTTTCCTTTGATTTTCTAGCTAATAAGAATCTATATCTACAATAAAATTGTAGAATAGGAACAGTTTCATAAGTCTTAGTAGTTAAGAACTCTTTGATATCTAAAATTAACATCAACCGTGTTTTTAATCTTTTCTATAGTCATTAGAGTAATAACTAACTTATCCTCTCAAATAAAACTGATTAAATTAAACTTAAATTTATAATCAGAATAAAGGCGTTTTTTGTTGGCTGTTTTCCTCTCCCATTAAATCAGAAATGATAACGGGAGATAAAAACAACTATTGTTTTGATGGAAATTTGAGGTTCCATCAACTTTCTGTCTTATGATGACAATGGCCGAATCAGAACTACAGGGGTTTGCTCATCAGCATTTCCTGCGGGATTACTTCTCAAAGCTTCCTCTAGTAAAGAGGGAGATACGTTAGAGGTCGCTGCTAATATTTTAACTGCTTTTAAGTCGTTAACGTCTACTATTGCTGCACCTAGACCTGTTGCTTGTTGTATTTGTTCTACTACTTGCTGAGGATTTTCTGGACCTAAAACTATAAATTGGTCATAAGGAGGTAAAGTTCCAGTCACATCATCTATTAGTCTGGCTTGTTCTCCAGCAAATTGGTAAAACATTCCAGGTTTGCCTAATATTTTGGCAATGGAGCCTCCAAAAAAAGCTATTAATACTCTTATTGGTCCTACGATATCTACTAGAGTCTGCATTCCACAAGCTGTGGCCAAACTTGAGGTGGGCAGAAAGAAGTAACAAATACGTTTGGCAACCCATCCTGGTTTAACTTCTGTGGGGTGACGAAAACGACCTTGTATTAGAGCTAGGGGTGTTTCACCTATTGTAACGATGTCTCCCTTTTGAGCATGAGGAACTACATAACGTTTAATAATTTCTATCGGATCGTCTAGCTGTGTTAATAGGTGAGTCCGAATGGGAAATACTTTTGCATTTGTTGCTTCTCGCTGATTTGGGGTAGTATTGGGGTCAGGAAATTTCAGGGGAACTACAATATTTTTCACTTTGGGAACTCGACCACCAGGCCCATAAGTGACATAATGTACTTTAATCCAAGCTGATTTTAGTTGCTCTAAATTATTACCTTGAATATCAATTGATATTTTGAGTTTTGTCTTTTTGCCTACTTTTACTATATAAGCAAACCAATAGTTATCGGGTCTAGCTGGAGCATCTTCATGGGAAGGAATAATCTTAGCTTCACAACTTACTCCTTCTAAACTTCCGCTAGATAAAAGTTCTACTTCTGCCTCTACTTCTGGCACCATTATTTCTAGGCTTTTAGTAAGGTTGCATAATTCCATTTCACCTACTAATAGATATTTTTCTGGTTCTGCAACTGCTAAATTCCAATCTCCAGATGTTAATTCTAAGGCATTACCCGGACGATTACGATATTGTAATTCTAGTGCTAACCAGCTTAAAGTTATAAGTATGGCTAAAACAATAATTCCTATTGTTAAAATTTCTGTAATCACTTAATCTCCTACTAAATATAATTTTAACTAAGTTTACTTAATATAATTTCCTTCATTTTATTTGAAAATCCTGTTGATTTTACAAAACTCTAGTTTATTTAGGCAACTATCAATATATTCTTTATTGACATTTTAGAAAAAATATGATATGATTAAATATTTTATAATGTTCAAGCAACGAAGTAAAACTGAATTTCAAGCCAAAAATTTCATCAGTCTTGTTCTTTTTTCCCTGTAACTGAGAAAGAAAACAAAATTTAAAAATATAAACAAAAAAATATATTAGGTTATTTTAGTTATTTTTTTGTAAAGATTTGTAAACTATATAGATAGTGTTTTGTGGCATTAGTTTCAAGAAAAAATTAGTCCCACGAGGAAAAAATAGTTCCAAATCTCTACTACTGATGCACAGAGTAGATTTGAAGTATTTTCCCAAAAACATAAAAGCAGAAAATTAGTGAGTTTTGAACTCAAAAATAGGACTTCTATGAAGCAACTTACGATCGCCGAACGCTATCTATTACTTGCACATATTTTATCAACAGTTTTTGGCCTAGCAGGTCTGTTAATAGTTCTACCGAATCCTGAAATTATTGTCAGCTTGCCTCCTATAGGACAAACTGCCTTCCAATGGAGCATGGCAGGAGGAGGAGCAACTTACATTATCTTTGGAGCATTAGCAGTTGCCCTGTATGGAATTAGGAATTTAGGAATAGGTACAACTTTGGCCTTTATGCTGCCTTCTGTATTTCTATCTTTGAGTAGCGAACTATTAGGAACTAGCACAGGATTTCCTTTTGGGGATTATGCTTATCTCAGTGGATTAGGATACAAAATAGCAGGTCTCGTACCATTTACAATTCCCTTATCTTGGTTTTATATGGGATTTGTTTGTTATTTACTAGCTCGTTGTGGTTTACAGGTCAATAGTTCTAGTTCCTGGATACGCCATGTAGGAGCGATCGCCACAGGAGCAATACTTCTAACAGCTTGGGATCTAGTCCTCGATCCAGCCATGAGTCAGGCGCCATTTCCATTTTGGGTCTTTCAAGATGAAGGGTCTTTCTTTGGAATGCCTTACCGCAATTTAGTGGGGTGGGTAGGTACAGGTGCAATATATATGACTGTAGCTGCCTTGCTTTGGGGCAAGAAAACTATTTTGTTGTCCCGTCAAGAATTAAATCTGCCATTAATAACTTATTTGGTTAATTTTACTTTTGGAGCAACAATTACTGTGGTTGCCCTGGATAGTAGATTCTTATTACCTACTGGTTTGAGTGTAGTATTGGGGGTAGTTCCAGCGATTATTCTATGGTGGATATCTGAAGCTAATAGATTAAGGCAGATGGATATATCTGTAGAAAATGTTGTAACTGGAGATGGGGAAAAACTATCTGGAAAACAGGTAGACATGGCTATTAAATAAGACTTACTGAAAAAGTCTGATGTGTGAAAACAGGAAATGGGGAATAGGTAATAAGTAATAGCTTGACTATTAATTTTCCTATATTTTCCCCTTACCTGACCAGGAAAAATTCTAGGTAAAATCTGGCATTAACAATGGATAATTGATAATGGATAATTGATAATTAGAGCTTGCCGATCAACTCTCAAAGCATGGATAGATAAAGACAAGTGCTTTCTTTTTAGTCCAAAAAAACTCAAAAAGTAAGTATTTTAGGCAGACAAGATTAGAAAAATCAAGAGACAATTCTTCCTTCTACCTATTCTATGATTCTCCTAACTACTACCCTTACCAAAAAACTTTTTCAGCAAACCCTAATTATGCTCAAAAATAATTATCCATTATCCATTGTTCATTATCAATTGTTAAATAGGTCATTATCCATTAATGAATGATTTTTTGAGAGTTTTTCAAACTTTGACTGCACTTCAAACTTTGATATTTATTCCTAACAGTATATCCTGTACTTTAAACTCACTACTTCTAATAATGAGTTGATAGACTCTTGGCTTTGTCTGAAAGATAATATAAAGTCTAAAATACTTCTCTATAAATAAATTCCAAAATCATGCCTGAAGTCTTTTTTTTTGTCATGCTAATGTTGCAGCTACCAGCAACAGCTATCTTACTATCACGTCTTATTAAAGGTCCGACTAGACAACCGCCATTAAAATCTGAGGAGCCTACACTAGAATTATTAGGTAAGGTGACAGTTGTGGTACCGACTCTTAATGAAGCAGAGCGTATTACTCCCTGTTTAGTTGGTTTGAGTCGGCAAAGTTATGAAGTTCGGGAAATAATTGTAGTTGATAGTAACTCGACAGATGATACTCAATATTTAGTTAAGAACCAAGCAAGAAAAGACCCAAGGTTTCGTTTAATTACGGATGACCCTTTGCCTCCTGGATGGGTGGGTCGTCCTTGGGCGCTACATACGGGGTTTTTGGCAAGTTCCCCAAAGAGTGAATGGTTTCTGGGAGTCGATGCGGATACTCAACCAGATCCAGGGTTAGTAGCTAGTTTGGTAAAAAAGGCTGAGACTGAAGGCTATGATTTGATTTCTCTGTCGCCACGGTTTATCCTGAAGTATCCAGGAGAACTGTGGCTACAACCTGCTTTATTAATAACTTTAGTCTATAGGTTTGGACCGACGGGTACGGGGGCGCAAACACCGGAACGAGTTATGGCGAATGGTCAGTGTTTTTTGTGTCGCCGTTCGGTTTTGTCAAAGATGGAGGGTTATGTTAGTGCGAAGGGTTCTTTTTGTGATGATGTGACTCTGGCTAGGAATATTGCTGCTGAGGGGTTTAAGGTAGGGTTTCTGGATGGAGCGCAGGTTTTGCAAGTGAGAATGTATGAGGGAATGGTGGAAACTTGGCAGGAGTGGGGGCGATCGCTTGACTTGAAGGATGCTTCTCCTAGGGTTCAAGTTTGGAGCGATCTTTGGTTATTATTGGCGACTCAGGGTTTACCTTTATTGGTGGTATTGGGTTATTTGTTGTTTGGTTTGCCTATTTCTATTTCTTTGTCTGCCAAATTTTTGTTATTTGGTTTGAATTTATTTTTACTATTAATTAGGTTTGCTTTGTTATTAGGTATTGCTCCTTCCTATGACTTTAGTAAAGCTCAAGGTAGTTGGTTATTTTTATTATCTCCTTTAGCAGATCCTTTGGCAGTTTTACGAATATTTTTATCTGCTATGAAGACTCCGACAAAATGGCGTGGTAGAGTTTATGGAGAAAATTAGGTTGTTGAAAGGAGTCAGGAGTCAGAATGAATGACCTAATCAAAAGGAGTCAGGAGTCTGGAGTCTGGAGTCAGAATGAATAACCTAAATCTTATTTATTCAAGTTAAACTTTTGATAAAATAGAAATCTCTAACTAAAGTCTTTTAATAACCCAAATTATTTCATATATAGCAATATGAAATGATGTTTCATTAATGGATAATTACCATAGCTAAGTCATTGCGACTTACACTCGTGGAAGAAAGCAATATCCTAAGCCACTGAGATTGCTTCCTTTCGTCGCAATGACGACTTTTCAATCGGATTCTATATTATTAGAAAGAAGAGGATTAAATAAAAGGAAAATAAATTCATTGTTTCTCTTGAAATAGAAGGCTTTATACCTTAATTATTCGGTAAAAAACCTGTAGGGGTTTAGTTTCCAAATCCCATATTCCCTTGGGTTCGGAGACCAAGCCCCTACAATAAAATTTTACAACCTAATTTAAGATTGCTATAATTAGCTAATCCAAACTAAACCTGTTGAAAAATACCAATTTAATACCTTTTATAGAGTAGTTTATTAGTAAAAAAAATCATGTCAACTGTAAGTTTAATCCGAGCTAATTCTTATAAAATTAACGAATTAGAAAAATCAATAGAGAATCTTTTAGAACCATTAGGTGGAATTAATTCTTTTGTCAAAGCAGGCGATCGTGTTCTACTTAAACCAAATTTGCTCACAGGTTCTCGCCCCACAAAAGAATGTGTAACTAGACGAGAAATAGTTTATTGTGTAGCTAAAATGGTAAAAGAAGCGGGTGGTAAACCTTTTTTAGGTGATAGTCCTGCTTTTGGTAGTGCTATGGGTGTGGCAAAAGCAAATGGTTATTTATCATTGCTTAAAGAGTTGGATTTACCAATAGTTGAATTTCATGGAAAACGTTACGACATAGTTAGTCAAGAATTTAATCATTTACTATTAAGTAAAGAAGCAATGGCGGCAGATGTAATAATTAATTTGCCTAAGCTTAAATCTCATGTTCAACTAACTATGACAATGGGAGTTAAAAACTTATTTGGTTGTGTGCCAGGAAAAATGAAAGCTTGGTGGCATTTAGAGGCAGGTAAAGATGCTAATCGTTTTGGGAAAATGTTAGTAGAAACTGCAAAAGCAATTAATCCAAATTTAACTATTATTGATAGTATTATCGGGCATGAAGGTAATGGTCCTATTGGTGGAGAACCTAAAAATTTAGGTATTTTGGGAGCGTCTACAGATGTATTTAGTCTTGACCGAACTTTTGTAGAAATTTTAAAGGTTAATCCGACAGAAATTCCAACAGTAGCAGTTGCTGAGGAAATGGGATTTTGTTCTGATTTAAAGATGGTAAATTTTCCTTTATTAAAACCTGCTGAAGTGGAGGTAGAAAATTGGCAGTTACCTACAACGAAGAAACCTATTGATTTTGGTGTTCCACGGATAATTAGGTCTACTTTTAAACATTTATTTGTTAAGTTTATTCGAGAACCAATGAATATTTAATGTTAGGAAGATATAGCTAGTCTTCTGTAGGGGTTTGGTTTCCAAACCCCCAATTTTTATCAGCAGTTAAATTTGAATTTATGGAGGCATTAAAACTTTCATACTCAGTTTGGTTAGGAAATACCAGGGAATATTTAATAGGAAGAGATAAACTGAAAATATAGCTAGTCTTCTGTAGGGGTTTGGAGACTAAACCCCTATTTTTATCGGTGGTGAAATTTGAATTTATGAGGGTATTGAAGTTTGAATACTAAGTCGGGTTATCAAAAGTATCTTTGAATGTTTAATATTAGGGAGTAGGGAATAGACAAGAAGATGTAGCTATTTTTTTTCAAGAAATTAAGACTGAAAATATAGCTAGTCTTCTGTAGGGGTTTGGAGACTAAACCCCTATTTTTATCGGTGGTGAAATTTGAATTTATGAGGGTATTGAAGTTTGAATACTAAGTCGGGTTATCAAAAGTATCTTTGAATGTTTAATATTAGGGAGTAGGGAATAGACAAGAAGATGTAGCTATTTTTTTTCAAGAAATTAAGACTGAAAATATAGCTAGTCTTCTGTAGGGGTTTGGAGACTAAACCCCTATTTTTATCGGTGGTGAAATTTGAATTTATGAGGGTATTGAAGTTTGAATACTAAGTCGGGTTATCAAAAGTATCTTTGAATGTTTAATATGAGGGAGTAGGGAATAGAAAAGAAGATGCAGCTATTTTTTTCAAAGAGGGCTGAAATTGGGACTGAAAATATAGCTAGTCCTCTGTAGGGGTTTGGAGACTAAACCCCTATTTTTATCGGTGGTGAAATTTGAATTTATGAGGGTATTGAAGTTTGAATACTAAGTCGGGTTATCAAAAGTATCTTTGAATGTTTAATATGAGGGAGTAGGGAATAGAAAAGAAGATGCAGCTATTTTTTTCAAAGAGGGCTGAAATTGGGACTGAAAATATAGCTAGTCCTCTGTAGGGGTTTGGTCACCAAACCCTTACTTTGATCGGCACTTTCATAATAAAGCTTCTGTCTGAACCAGATTTAGTATAATAGAATTCTTAATACAAAACAATGAGGAATTATGAAAATACAAAATTCCATAATAATTGCATTTACTTTAATTCTTGTAGTTGTTGTTTCCCTTTCTCGAACTTTAGTTCATTTATTAACTGAAGTATGGTGGTTTAATGCTGTTGATTTTGCTGATGTTTTTTGGACAAGATTAAGTTGGCAAATATTTCTTTGGGTGGCTACATTTTTTATTTACTGTTTGTTTCTTTGGGGTAATTATTGGATAGCTGAAAAATTGACAAGCGATCGCTCATATAGTTTTTTGAGAGGAACTGAATTAGCTCCCTATAGTAATATTTTTACTAAAGCAATTGTAATTGTAAATATTCTATTGATATCTTTAAGTGCAGCAGCAACTACATCTCCAGGTTGGGAGACTTTTTTGAAGTTCTTAAATGCTGTAGATTTTGATATTCAAGACCCAATTTATCAAAGTGATGTAGGCTTTTATTTATTTAGATTACCCTTATATGAAGGAATTAAAGATTGGTTATTTACCCTATTTATTGGTGGGTTAATTATTGCTCTTGTAGTTTATGCTTTGAAAGGTAAATTTACTAATCAGCGCAGATGGCAAAATTTCTTAACAGGTTCAATTAAAACCCATATTAGTCTTTTAGTTGCTGGAATTACGATTTTAGTTGCAGTAGGATTTTGGTTGGAACGTTATGAATTACTTTTTGATTCTAATGGGGTAGTTTTTGGGGCTGGATATACAGATGTTCATGCTAAACTTCTTGCCTATTGGGTTATGGCAATAATGGCATTATTATTAGCAGTAGTTTGTGTACTTTCTGTCTGGAAAAATAATATTCTATTGCCGACTTATGGGGTGGTTATTTATATAGTTATCTTTGGATTATTCAATGTTTTATATCCTGGGTTTCAGCAGAAATTTATAGTCAATCCTAACGAACTGCAAAAGGAAAAACCCTACATAGCAAATAATATTAAATTTACTCGTGAAGCTTATGGTTTAGATGGTGTAGAAACTAAAAGTTTTCCAGCTAAATCAGAATTAGATAGTCAAACATTAGAAAAGAATCAAGCCACTGTTCGTAATATTAGACTTTGGGATTATCGACCACTTCTTAGCACCTATCGTCAACTTCAAGAAATTCGACTTTATTATCGCTTTAATGATGTAGATGTTGACCGTTACACTATTGATGAAAATTACAGACAGGTAATGCTTTCTCCTAGGGAAATGGTTTATTCTCAAGTTCCTAGAAAAGCACAAACTTGGGTAAATAAACATTTAAAATATACTCATGGTTATGGGTTAGTAATGAATCCGGTAAATGAAGTTAAACCAGATGGTTTACCTGTGTTATTTATCAAAGATATTCCGCCAGTTTCTCAGGTAAATCTTCAGGTGGAGGAACCTGCTATTTACTATGGAGAAAAAACCGATACTCATATTTTTACGGGCATGAGTACCGAAGAATTTGATTATCCTCGGAGTGGTGAAAATGCCTTTACTTTTTATAGTGGTACGGGGGGAGTAGCAATCAATTCTTTGTGGCGAAAACTTGCCTATGCCTATGATTTAAGCAGCATTAATATCTTAATTTCTGGCTACTTTACTGACAATTCAAAAATTCATTACTATCGAAATATAAAAGAAAGAGTAGAGCAAGTTGCACCCTTTTTAAGATTTGATAATGACCCTTATATTGCTCTGATTGACGGAAAAATGCAATGGATATTAGATGCTTATACAGTTAGCGATCGCTATCCCTATTCAGAACCACTTTATTTGAGTAATAATGCTAGAGCAATATTAAATAGAGGCAATATTGAGCGGATAGCAAGAGGAAATGTTAATTATATTCGGAATTCTGTGAAAGTTATGGTTGATGCTTACAACGGTACAATGAAATTTTTCGTAGTAGATGAAAATGACCCAGTGCTGAATACTTACCGCAAAATATTTCCTCAATTATTCACAGAAAAATCAGAAATTCCAGCTAATGTTAAAGCGCATTTTCGTTATCCTTTAGACCTATTTAAAATTCAGGCTCAGATGTATTTGTCATACCACATGAGTGAGCCACAATTATTTTACAATCAAGAAGATTTATGGCGGTTTCCCACAGAAATTTATGAAGAGAATAAACAATTAATGGAACCCTACTATTTAATTATGCGTTTGCCAGAACAAAAGAGAGAAGAATTTGTTTTAATTTTGCCATTTACTCCAGTCAATAAAGATAATATGATTGCCTGGATGTCAGCACAATCTGATGGAGAAAATTATGGCAAATTATTGTTATATGAATTCCCCAAACAAAAATTAGTTTATGGTCCTAGTCAAATCGAAGCTCGCATCGACCAAAACCCTCAAATATCCCAACAATTAACTCTATGGAGTCAGAAAGGTTCAAAAGTAATTCGTGGAGATTTATTAGTAATTCCTATAGAAGAATCATTAATGTATGTAGAACCAATTTACCTCAGAGCTGAACAGGGAGAATTACCAGAATTAAAAAGGGTAATAGTTGCTTATGACAAAGAAGTTGTAATGGCAGAAACTCTCAATCAATCTTTAGCAGCAATTTTTGGTGGGGAAGTCGAAAAACCAGAAATTCAAGTTACAGAAAAAACGTCAGAAACAGAAAATATTTCCGATTTGATTAATACAATAGTAGAAATTTATGGTCAAGCTGAAGCAGCAAGACGACAAGATAATTGGGTAGAATATGGTAAATCTAAACAAGAATTTGAACGACTGCTTCAACAGTTAAAAAACCAAACAGAAAATAATCAAAATTAGTATTAGGGAGTTATTTCAGTTATCAGTTAGCCTCCTACGGAGGAACTGCGTTAACAGTTATCAGTTATCAGTAGCTCCTACTGAAAAAGATAAATAATGACTTGTCAAAAAAAATTGTAGAGGTTTGGTCTCTAAACTGAAGCTAAGATGGGATTGGGAAACTAAATTCTGACGATAGAATCTGACAACCTATAGCTATATTAATCCTCAATTATTTGTCAAAAAAAATTGTAGAGGTTTGGTCTCTAAACCGAAGCTAAGATGGGATTGGGAAACTAAATCCTTACGATAAAATATGACAACCTATAGCTATACTAATCGTAAATTATTTGTCAAAAAAAATTGTAGAGTTTTGGTCTCCTTTCCCCAACCTAAAATGGGATGGGAAAACCAAATCCCTAGGATAGAATATTACAACATAAGCGCCGATTGCTATAAATTATTACCTTATAATCAATTATAATAATTCTTATACTGGTGGGTCACAAAATTATCGGTTTTAGGGAAAACTTTAACTGACAAAATGGCATTCATTAATTGATAATTAATAATGGAGAATTACCTCTGCTTAAAACCATCAGATTGAATATAAGGAAATATTCTAGTGCCGCTACGCGGAAGTCAAAATCCTGAAAGGTTGCGAGGCGACAGCCGTGGCAATCTCAAAATTCAAGCATTATTGATTGGTAAGGCTTTGAGAATTTTGTAACTGGTTAGTTATTTCTGCCATTCTGCACTAGCACTTTTTTATCTTGAAATAGAAAGCTTTACACCTTTATTTTTCGGTAATATCATACTGTAGCTGAGTTATGTTACAAAAACAGGACTAAAGCCATGCGAACCCAGAAACTCAGTTATACCAATTCCCATGCATTATTGCTATACTTGGGCGATACTTCAGTTATTAACTGGTCGATACAATCAGAATTATTTTTTTGCTGATTTTAGCTAGTTTAATGTTAATTATTCTTATGTTTACTTCTCCCCCTCTCCCCTACTCCCCTACTCCCCTACTCAACAAAATGTATAAAAGTTTTTGAGACATGGTATTACTCCTAGATGGTTATTGTCAAAAACAAAAATTTACCGTAGAAACCGTGTTTCTTTACATAAGTCCTCAAAAAAATACTAATAACTAATCACTGATAATTAATAACTAATATGATGTTATTTACATTAGCGTCTACAGCTTCAACTATAGTAGGCAGTATTTTCATTTTTACTGGTATTGTCAAAGTTATAGAACCTTGGAAATTCACCCAACATATTGCCAAATTTAATTTAGTAACTCCTAAATTAATTATACCTGTTGCCCTAACATTTACTGCGATTGAATCAGCTTTAGGAATTGCTTTAATTTTAGGAGTTTTTCCGACCCTAATAATACCTGTAAGTATTTTATTATTATTTGGTTTATCAATGCTTACTTACTGGAGTACATCAACTGGCAAAACAGAAGATTGTGGTTGTTATAACGGTTTACTAGAAATTACTCCTACTCAAAGTTTAATCCTGAATGCTATTTATATTTTTCTATTAATATTTGCTGAATTTTTAGGTAAATATCAGCCTACTGTTTTGTGGCAATGGCTAGTGGTATTAATAACTTTTATAACTAGCTATGCTTTAGCTGCTGGTTCCCTAGAATATATGCAAGAAAATGGTCGTCCTTATATTGATTTTACCCCATTACAAGAAAACCGAATGTGGCAAATAGAATGGCTAGGAGAAGATTCAAAATCTTTAATGTCTGGGTCTGTAATTGTGGTTTTTATGAGTCCCGAATGTTCTCAATGTAAACATTGGTTGGGTGTGTTGAAGTTGGTGCAATGGCAAGATGATTTACCAGCCATAGTCGGATTAATAGATACTGAAAATATTCAATTAGGGCAAGATTTTGTAGATAGATATTTTTTGAATTTTCCTGTCGTTGCAGTAGATAAAAGGTTGTATAAAAAATTGAAGATAGAGGTAGTACCTACAGCGGTTCTTTTGAAAGATGGAGTGATTCAAGAAAAATGGATAGGGTTAATGCCGATGTGGTTTATTAATAAAATTAATCAGGTTCACGGAGTGACAAGCACTTGAAAACCATTGTTAAATAATGGTTGATACTATTAGATGTATGTTGAACGTTCAAGTTTTTTTGGTTTTTTTTGAAAGTTTTTGATAATAAGATTTAATTGTGGTTCAATTAATATAGCGTAAGCATTCAGCCGTCAGCTATCAGCTATTGTTGATAATATGCTATAAAAGTTTTATTAATGGTACTTAGACATTTTCAGGAATAAAAATCGCTTTTTTGCAAACTATTCTGTAGGAAAGAAAAAATCACTTTGCTGAAAGCTGACAGCTAATAGCTGTTTGCGCAGCATTCCCCAGGAAATGCTTACCTAAATATTAACTACAAAATCAGTTTCAGGAATTAGGAAAATTACCGAATAATTAATAATTAATAGTTAATAATTAATAATTAAGAGTTGATATTAAATTAATTATTCATTCAACAATTCATGCCTTGAAGCCTCCCCTTTTAAGGGGATAAATCAAAAAAATTACTTTTAGTCAATCCCCTTCTTTTAAGAAGGGGTAATTATTAATTATTAATTGTTTTCCTGCGGAATGCTTCGCAAACGGCTGTCGCCGACATGAACATTGTTAATTGCTGAACCAATTCCTGATGATTAAATCAGACAGCAACTGCAGTCGTTACTCTTGCTGTTTCATGTTGTTTAATCCATTCAAAAACTCGATTCAGTGCCCACCAAATATCGGGATCTTGAGCAAAATTTTGACATGATTTATTACTAATATGAGCCACATGACCACCGTAACGAGTTACAATCAAATCAATGGCAGAATTATCTTTACAGGCAGCTTTTAAATCTGGCACAATTGTTGGGTCAAATAGGGGGTCATCTTCTGCATAAATAATCAATGTTTTTTTCTTAAGATCAGGTAAAAAATATAGGGGACTTGTTGCTTTATAGTAAGCTTCTACTGATGAAAATCCTAATCCTTTGATAATAAATTCTTCATCAAATTTCCAGATAGAATCTGCCCGTTCAATTGCCTCTGGATCGATAAAATCTGGATGATGCTCGTGAATTAACCAAGCTAATTTTTTGAGATTTTTACTAATTCCTTTATCCAAATGTCTTCCCACAGGAGAACTATCTAAATAAGAGAGAGAACGTTGAGCTTCTAGACTAGGACAAATTACTGCACAACCACCAATATCTGTTTCTGATAATCCTAATTCTGGAGCTAGATTTTCTGCTACTTTTGCACCCCAAAGTGCTAGTTGCCCCCCTAAAGAATATGCAGTAAACCAAAAATTAGGCGGACAACCCATTGCTTTTGCTTGAGCAGCAATATGAACAAAATCTTGCCCTTCATAAATACCATCTGAAGTTAGAGCTGGTGATAGTGATGCTGTCTTGCCGTGGGCACGCCAATCAAATAAAATAACTGCATAACCTTGACCATAAGCTTTGCGTCCTAATAGTTGTAAGAACCATTGATTATCTAAGTCTCCTGTAATTCCATAAGTCCCAATAATTGTACCTTTTGGGTTTTTTGGAATAGCCATCCAGCCAAAAATTGGCACATCATTTGCACCAATAAAAATTGTATCTTGGTAAGGAGGCTCAGAAAATGTAGTAGTCTCTTCCCAAAAACGGGGTATCCAAAAAGCTGCATAAAGAGTCATTGCTAAACCATTTTTCAGGAACCACGGAGGAGTATAAGAAGGATGACCCATAGATAAATGTTAATCTAATAAAACTTAAATTGATTAATCTAATAGTATATCAGTTAACTATGATTATCATCATAAATTTAATAACTACTTACTATGAATTAATATAAGTTTTGGATTTGAGGCAATAGGGAATAAAAATAAAAACCATAACATATACTTAATAAAAACAGAATATATAGCAATCATCTGCACAGTTGTAATATTTTGGTGGTAGGAGCGAATTCCTGCGGAATGGTGCGCATTCATGTCGGCGACAGCCGAAACGTGGTTCGCTCCTACAGGAGTCAGGAGTCAGAATTTCAAATATTTTCACTTAAAATTAACTGTTATAAAAATTATCACAACCAATTTAAGATTGCTATATTTTTCATTAATGGATAATGGATAATTGATAATTGATAATTACCTCTCCCTAAAAGGGAGAGGATTGACCAATAAGGAAAAGATTTATTTTTTTCCCCTTGAAAGGGGAGGCTTCAAGGCGTGAATTATCTAATTATTTAATTGCTTAATTATTAATTATTTCGGTAAATAACTGCTCTTTACAGGTAATTCAACCACCACTTACCTCGATACTTTTTCTTATACTTACCAAACCAGTCACAAATAATGTATAACAGGAAAGTTATTAACAAGCAAATTAGATAAACAATTGGTAAATCATACCCAAATGTTTTTGGTTTCCAACTGATGCCTACTTGGTAGAAAGTAAAAGGTTCCATACCATGTCTGGACAAGGCAAATAAAATAGCGGTTAGATGAATTAAGTAAACGTGGATAATATAGAAAAATAATGGTTGCTGACCTAATATAATTAATGGTTTAAAATAACGTATGTTCGATTTTTCTAAAAAATAAAGTAATAGAATTGCTAGACCGAGTGTTATTAATAAATACAGGAAAGAAGCTGGATATTTATCACAATTGATAAAGGATAGTAAGGTATCAGAAAATCTAGACTGAATTGACCAAGGATTGGGGTCTCCATAAACATTAGTTGCTCGAATAATCATAAAAGCAACAATCATACTTAAGCCGTTTTTTTTTAATAGCTGAAGTCGCCAATATTTTTCCATTTCAAATAGTGTTCCGAAAGCATAACCTAATGCTATTACTCCGATCCAAGGAATCAGAGGATAGAGGATAAATAAGCGAAAACCAGGAATTGGTTCAATCATTGTGCGTTCGTGAAGTATTGCCCAAACCCAACCAATATTTCCTAATTGTTCTGCTTGTATATTATCAAAAAGATTATGTCCGACTATCAGCAAAATTCCAATCGCTGCTATTATCCGAGTAGGAAGATAAATTATTGCTGCCAAGAAAATCATCGACCAAGCGATCGCCCATAACACCCCCGCAGCAGAAAACATAGAACTCAGGTTAAACCTCCAGCTCAAACGGACTACCGTTAAATCTAGTAGAATAAACCAACACCCCCGGAGCAACAAAAATTGAGAAAGTTGTTGTTTAGTTTTGCCACGTTTGAGAGATAGATAAGCTCCTATTCCTGCTAGAAAAATGAATGTAGGGGCGCAAAGATGAGTTATCCAACGTGTGAGAAATAGAGAAATGTTTGTCTGAGTGAGGTCTAGAGGATTAAAGTTAGCATTCGAGAAAAATGCTCGTACATGGTCTAATGCCATCAGTACCATTACAAGTCCGCGCAAAATGTCTATTGAGATTATTCGGGGAATGCGGTCTTGATTTTTATTTTTAGAGTCTAAAATTAGCTGGTTTGTATTAGGTGTTTCCATTTGCTTAATTGCTATTCAAACAACCAACATTATTACAGTAATTTCCTTTCAATGACATAATACCATTAGCAGCAATTTCAACAATATTTGAAGTGTGTTTGAGATCGGGAGACTTATCGGGATAAACCCAATACCGAGATTTGTAGGGGAGGGTTTTACCAAAAACCTTGATATTTGCCGTTAGTTAAATAAACCTGCCCCGCGTCCGGTGATGAATGATACCGCCAGGGGGCGGGTTTATCTAACTTTGGTTAATTCCCATTAACTTAACGTGGAAACCTCCCCTACCTCATAAACGTTGAAAAATTTGTAGGGACTGGTTTCACCAAAAGCCTT
>NZ_JBNHEQ010000070.1:0-16053 GCF_050016015.1 Dapis hubbardiae BLCC-M172 | reverse complement strand
GGTTTACTTAATCTTAGGGTAAGCATGAAAATGCTCTACTCAAACCCGCCCCTACCTCATAAACGTTGAAAAATTTGTAGGGACTGGTTTCACCAAAAGCCTTGATACATGATATTAATTCATCACTCGCCCGCCCCGCAACTCATGCAGCTATATCGCCAGAGGGCGGGTTTACTTAATCTTAGGGTAAGCATGAAAATGCTCTACTCAAACCCGCCCCTACTATTGCACCATTTTAATCTAACTGTTCTTCGCCAATATCGCTAATTGGAGCAGGTGCAGCTAGAGGCGATCGCAACTCTCCCACCATCTCTTGTATTTCCAATGGTGGAGGAGTTGTCATTCGAGACACTACCAAAGTCACGACAAAATTCAATAACATTCCTACTGTACCGATACCCTGATCGGATAACCCTAAAAACCATGTCGCCATTCCATAGAATCTTACACCAACAATATAGATAGTTGTAAATACTAAACCAATTATCATACCACTTATTGCTCCTTCCCGGTTAGTCCGCTGATCAAATACTCCCAAAATAATCGCTGGAAAAAAAGTAGCAGCAGCGATACCAACTCCTAAAGTTGCTATCTCAATCACAAAACCAGGGGGGTTAATACCGAAATAACCAGAAAAGGCGATCGCTAATACTACCATTATTCTACCCAATATTAATCTTTGTGACTCTGATGCTTCTGGGTTAATGAGGCGGTAATAAACATCGTGAGCAATGGCACTAGAAATTACCAATAACAAACCTGATGCAGTAGACAAAGCAGCAGCTAATCCTCCTGCTGCCACTAATGCTATTATCCAAGGTGGGAGTTTTGCAACTTCTGGAGTGGAGAGAGTGATAATATCCGGATCGAGAATGATTTCATTAGTCTCTATATCTGGAGTCAACTGCAAACGACTGTCATTATTTTTATCGGTAAATTCTAATAAACCTGTATTTTCCCACTTTTTCGCCCAGTCTAACTGTTGCACTTCCGCCACAGTTTTGTTGTGTAAATTATCAATTAAATTGTATCGCGCTGAAGCAGCTAAAGCAGGAACAGTTGTCGAAAAAATGGCAATAAATAATAATGCCCAACCTACAGAATATCTGGCTGCATTCACGTTAGGTACAGTATAGAAACGAACAATAACGTGAGGTAAACTAGCAAGGCCAACCATTCCAGAAATAGTGATGAATAGAACATCTAACATAGTTTTTTGGGTGAAGGCAGCAGTATATTCTGGAAAACCTAAGTCAACCTGAACTTGATTCAGTTTTTCCACAATGTCACCAAAGGTAAAAGCTAATTCTGGAATCGGAATATTTGTCAGAGCATTACAAATAGCAATAGCTGGTATCAAATAAGCAACAATAAGTATAAAGTATTGAGCGACTTGAGTCCAAGTAATGCCTTTCATTCCTCCTAATATCGCGAAGAAGGCAACTATAACCATGCCGATAACGACACCAACTTCAATAGGTACTTGCAAAAACCGACTGAAGACAATACCAACACCTCGCATTTGCCCAACAACAAAAGTTATAGATATAATCAGGGCAGCAATAACCGCAACGATACGAGCTATATTAGAGTAGTAGCGATCGCCTATAAAATCTGGTAAAGTATATTTCCCAAACTTTCGCAGATATGGAGCAAGCAGCAAACCCAAGAGTACATAACCTCCTGTTGCTGCCATTACATAATACGAACCATCATAACCTAAAATTGATACTGCTCCTGCTATAGAAATAAATGAAACTGCCGACATAAAGTCCGCTGCTGTGGCAGCACCATTAGCAATAGCAGGTATACCTCTATCGGCGACGAAAAAGCCTTTACTATCTTGGACTCGCGATCGCCATCCAATGTAAAGGTAAAGCATTAACGAAATTGTTACAAAGATAAATGTCCAAGTTTCTGTGGAAGAAGGAAGAAGGAAGAAGGAAGAGGGAAGAAGGAAGAGGGAAGAGGGAATAAACATTTAACAAAAAGTAAAAGAAATAAGAAGAGTAGGGAGATTCCATGGAACGTCCCTACAATATTTTACAGCATATTAAGAAAGAAGGAAGCAATCTCCTAAAACCCTGAGATTGCGACGATAGGAAGCAATGACGACTATTCAATCGGATTCTATATAATATTCCCTAATTACAGATGGCACACCACACTGTTGTTTTTCGATGAGGGAACGCCAAGACAATGATTTTAATGTGTTGAGTAAATCTGATGGTGACATTTGTGTATTTTCCAATAGTTGCGCCAGACTAATAGGTTGATTTTTTGTTACTAAGAGTGACAGGATTTGTTTTTCTGCTTGGGAGAGGCGATCGCATTGTTGTTGCAAACTATCTTTCAAATCTTCTGGTAATAAAATTGCATCATCGGGCAATAACTCAATCAAATTTTCTACCGACTCTTGAATTTGACTTGCCACACTTTTTAACCATAAAGGGTTGCCTTGATAGAGGTGAATGAGCTTTTCCCATTTTTCAATTTCTGTTAAACCATAATCTCTGAGTATTTCTTTGACGCTAGAGATATCTAAACCAGTCAGTTGCAAAATAGGCATGGGAGTTTTTTTGCTTTTGAGTTGAGCAAGGTTAATTGGTTGTTCCCAACCTATTAATAGTAGGCAACTTTGATGGGATAATTTTTCTATCTGTTTGAAAAAGGAGTCATAGTTTTCGTATCCTGGTTTGTACTTTCCTGCTAACTCCCCACTGCTGAAAAGGTGATGAATGTCATCCAAGACTACTAAACAACGGTACTTCTGTAAATATTTGATTAGGGGTAAAAGTTTTTGTGTGTTTTTCAGTGAATTTTGTGGTTGAGACTGGGAGAAAAACTGAACTATGTCAGCTTGAAATTCTGCAAAAGTGGGGGATGTTTCGAGACTGCGCCAAATTATATAGTCAAAATTATCTTTTATTTGGTGAACGAGTTTGACTGCTAATGTAGTTTTGCCGATACCAGTGATACCTGTGAGTGCAATGAGGTGAGAGTGTTGTTGTAAAATCCAGGTTGTTAGGGTTTCGAGTTCGGTAGTGCGGTTGTAGAAGTCGCCTAACTCTGGCATTTCGTCTAAGTCTTGATGTGGTGTTGCGGGTTGTTTGCTGTGAAATGTTTGTTGGTTAGGTTGGTGTGAGTTGGGTGTATCTGGGGGGTGTGTTTCTTTTTCACAGATATTGAAACTACCGCTCACATTTTCTGCAAAGTTTAAAATATTAGAGTTATGAAACCTCTCCATTGTAGAGCGAAAATTTGATTTATTAACATCCTCTCCTAATTCCTCCGAAAGAATTTTCCATAATTCTGCACCCACACCCCTAATGCAACTTTCAGAGTAGTCAAAATCTTCAGCTATTTGCTTGTATTTTTTGCGTTTTAGAGTTCCTTGCAATACCGCTTTTTGTAAATCGTCTAAATGCTGGCCTGTTTTTTCAAAGACTATTTTATCGGCCATTTTTAAGGCTTCTTCTAGACTCATGGGGTTAGGGGATAGGATTTGATTGGTATTATTGTTTACATTTAAAAACAGTTTAGTACATTTTAAACATTTTTGTACAAAACGTAGATGAAATTAAAACAAAATATGGACAGAGCTAAATAATTTTTCACTAGGTAAAGCGTTATTATGTGGCTATTAAAAAAAATTCCAAATTGAAATGAAATAAAAGAAAGTAGTAACTTTATGCTCAACAATTTAACTCGTTTTTTCCAGGCTATTGTGGCCGCATTTGTTGGTATTTTTAGTTATATTGGGACTGCCAGTGCAGCAGTTGCAGGTGTTTTTAGTTTTATTGGTGGTCTTATTAGTAGTCTTATTAGTGGTCTTGGGAGTTATGCAATACAAAACCATGAATTCATAATCGGTCTAGCTGTTATAGGAGCATTCATATATGCTGTTATTGTACTCCGCTCAAAAGAAGGTACTTTAGAAACTAAAGCAACGAAGATTGCGGTTGTATTTTGTGGTGTATTTGCTGGTATTATGACAGGCGCTCAAATTTCAAACAACAATTTATCAAACGACGACAATGTTTCCATAATTCTTGTTTATTTAGCAGATATTTATATTTATTAGTAGTCTTGGGGACTCTGCAATACAAAACTATGAATTGATGATAAGTTTAGCTATTATGGCAACATTCATATTTGTTTTGGTATTATGGCAGCGACTCAAATTTCCAGCAGTAGTTTATAGATAAATAGCCTTAGTTTTTTCTAGAAAGTACAAAATGAAAAAGATAGAATTAGTTTCTAGGGTAATAGTATTTTTAGTATTAGTAATTATTGTTACATTTTACTTTAGAGAATACAGCTTGGATAGATACAATCAAGGAATACTTTTAGATACAAAAGAATATATTTCCAACTTTGATGAATATAAAAATGAACTATTAAGTTCAAAAGAAAATTTCAGCTTACCTTACTCATTCACTGGCAGTTTTATAGCCTTACTAATCATTGTTGGCGGATATGAATTAATTGTTTTTATTGTTAGTATTTTGATAAAATTGATGGTTAATAATAGAAATAAAATAGATATTGAAAAAAAATTATAGTCAGTTGTAGGTTGGGTTAAGCGATAGCGCAACCCAACAAAAACCTACACTGTATCTATGATGAGATTATGTTGGGTTTCGATTCCTCAACCCAACCTACATGAGTAGCGATCGCCCCAAAAATTAATTATTCTAAAGATACATAACTAAACGCAGACCTTCATCAACATTCTCCTGCAACTCCTCTGATAAAGAACCCACTCGTTCTTCTAAAAACAACTTATCCAGAGTTATCACTTGAGACACATTAGCAACAGAATCTCGCGGTAGTCCAGTTGCTTTTTTTGACAGCAAAACATTTCCGGGTGCTTCTGCTAATTCTGTATTTGAAGTGATAACGACCACAATTACAGTTTGAATCAAACTGCGATTAAAACCATCATTTTGAACAATTAATACTGGTCTGCGATAACCTGGTTCCGAACCCAGAGGTTGAGGAAGTCTTGCCCACCAAATCTCTCCTCTATACATTACCATTCTTCACCTTTCAAGCAGCTAAACTGCATCATAGCAATATTCTCATCCAATTCCGAGGAGTGTTGACTGTAAACACTATTTAGTTTTTCGGTAATCTCTTCGGGTAAAGGTTCATTAAAATCTTCCGGTACAAGAAATTTTCCTCTATCTTGCCCCAAACTAGCTAGTCGCTTAGATGAGAGAGAAATGGGAACCAACTTCGCGATCGCCACTCCTTGATTTAAAATAATAATTTCTTCTCCAGGTTTGATACCAGATAATAACTCCGAGAGATTGATTTTAAAGTCGTTAGGTAAGTTTTCTATCTGAAGTGTAGCCATTTTTGTTTCTGAATCACTTTTATATTACATTACCAGTTTAACTTAACTTAGGATGTTTTAGAGATTGTAGGTTGGGTTTCGACTATCACCGACATGAAACGCGACAGCGCAACCCAACAAAAACCTACACTGTATATATATTATGTTGGGTTTTTCCGTTGGAAATGCTCCGCAAACGTCCCTCAACCCAACCTACATCTGGGGGGTTATGAATTGAAATATTCTCATCATCAACGTTGAAAAAATTTGTAGGGGCGGGTTTCACCAATAACCTTGATATTTGCCGTTAAGTTAAATAAACCCGCCCCGCGTCCTGTGCAAATATATCGCCTGGGGGCGGGTTTATATAAATCAATGAGTAAGCATGAAAATTCTAGTTAAAACCCGCCCCTACTATTGCACCATTTTAATCCAACTCTTCCTCCCCAATATCACTAATAGGACTTCTATAATATATCTATTATGTTGGGTTTCGTTCCTCAACCCAACCTACATCTACATCTGGGGGGTTGTGAATTGAAAAATTCTCATCATCAACGTTGAAAAATTTGTAGGGGCGGGTTTCACCAATAACCTTGATATTTGCCGTTAAGTTAAATAAACCCGCCCCGCCTCCTGTGCAACTATATCGCCTGGGGGCGGGTTTATATAAATCAATAAGTAAGCATTAAAATTCCTACTAAAACCCGCCCCGCCTCCTGTGCAACTATATCGCCTGGGGGCGGGTTTATATAAATCAATGAGTAAGCATTAAAATTATGGTTAAAACCCGCCCCTACTATTGCAGCATTTTAATCCAACTCTTCCTCCCCAAGATCTGCAATTGGAGCAGGTACAGCTACAGGCGATCGCAAATCTTCTACCATTTCTTGTATTTCCAATGGTGGCGGAGGTGTCATTCGAGACACTACTAAAGTCACAATAAAATTCAACACCATTCCCACAGTGCCAATACCTTCAGCAGAAATGCCGAAAAACCATGTTGGCATTCCCAAAAATTTGACACCTATAATATAGATAGTGGTAAACAATAAACCTACTACCATACCAGCGATCGCTCCTTCCCTGTTAGTCCGTTTGTCAAACACACCTAAAATAATTACCGGGAAAAAACTTGCAGCAGCTAAACCAAAAGCAAAAGCTACCACCTGAGCAACAAACCCTGGTGGGTTAACTCCAAAGTAACCAGCAATGGCAATAGAAAACCCTACCATTATCCGCCCTACCATTAACCGTCGCGACTCGGATGCTCCTGGATCGATCATTCGATAATAAACGTCATGGGCAATGGAACTAGAAATTACCAACAACAAACCCGATGCTGTAGACAAAGCAGCAGCTAACCCTCCTGCTGCCACTAACGCAATTACCCAAGGAGCGAGTTTTGCTACTTCTGGAGTAGATAAAACAATGATATCCCTGTCGATCCTAATTTCATTAGTCTCTATATCTGGGGTTAGTTGGAAACTACCATCATTATTTTTATCGGTAAATTCTAATAAACCCGTATTTTTCCACTTTGTCGCCCAGTCTAACTGTTGCACTTCCTCCAAAGTTTTGTTGTGTAAACTCTCAATTAAGTTGTATCGGGCAAAAGTAGCTAAAGCAGGAGCGGTTGTATACAAGATAGCAATAAACAATAATGCCCAACCAGCAGAATATCGAGCAGCTCTTACATTAGGCACCGTGTAGAAACGGACAATAACGTGAGGTAAACCAGCAGTTCCCACCATCAGCGCAATAGTGATAAACAAAACATCAAGCATACTTTTGTTGGTAAAAGCAGCGCTGTATTCTTGGAAACCCAAGTCTACCTGAACCTGATTTAGTTTTTCGACAATATCGCTGAAAGTAAAAGCCAATTGAGGAATGGGAATACCCGTAATCTTTGTCGCAATAGCAATAGCTGGAATCAGATAAGCAATAATTAGTACAGAATATTGGGCGACTTGAGTCCAAGTGATACCTTTCATTCCACCTAAGATGGCAAAGAAAGCAACAATAATCATCCCAATGACAACACCAGTACCAATATCAACTTGCAAAAAGCGACTGAAAACAATACCAACACCGCGCATTTGCCCCGCAACGTAAGTCATGGAGACAAAGATGGCGGCGATAACTGCAACGATACGGGCAACATTTGAGTAGTAGCGATCGCCTACAAAGTCAGGTACTGTATATTTACCAAACTTCCGCAGATATGGGGCGAGTAGTAGTGCTAATAGTACAAAACCGCCAGTCCATCCCATCAGATAGATGGAACCGTCATAACCCAAAAAAGAAATTAATCCCGCCATTGAAATAAATGAGGCAGCAGACATCCAGTCAGCTCCAGTAGCAGCACCATTAGCAATAGCAGGTACACCTTGGTCAGCGACGAAAAAACCTTTACTATCTTTGACTCGCGATCGCCATCCAATGTACAGATAACCCATGAAGGAAATAATAACGAGTATAAATGTCCAGACTTCTACAGTCATTTAGTCTCTCCTGTCGGTATTAGATTTTTGATCAAGTTGGTCCATGTTGTATTTTTTATCGAGTTTATCCATTTGAATGGCATAAGTAAAAATTAAGATTACAAAGACATAAATTGAACCTTGTTGTGCCATCCAAAAACCGAAGGGGACACCGAAAAATTGAATTGCATTTAGGGGTTGGACTAATAAAATGCTAAAAACAATGGAAACTAAAGCCCAAACTATTAGCAAGTTTCTGATTAATGCTGTATTAGCACGCCAGTATGCTCGACGTTGTTCTTCATTCATTTTTTAAGTTTTTGATTGATGTATAAATATTTTTATCAGATTTTTTACCCAAAATCTGATTAATTTATGACTTACGCAAAGAAACCCGGTTTTTACAAGAAATCCTTAACTAATAGCTGAAGCCATTTCAAAAGCTCTATACTTCTGACTTCTGTAAAATAGGTAGCTTGGCTCGATTCCAAGTATATTATTAAAGCATTATTTGGTATTTGCCAAAAGTGTAATATTAGTTATCATTTCTGTAGATTTTGTATGGTTATATTAATCTGGGAATTTAGAATATTTTCAATATAAATTAATTCAATTCTTAAATAATAAATATTTACAGCAATTTCTGAGATTGAGAAACTTATCAAACGATTCTAAATTTATGAAGTAGTTTTATGCTTAAGAGTCTAGTTGATCGCGAAGATACCGTACAGCGCTTTTCAGATAGATGAGACTTCACGTCACAATCAAAACTTTGTAGGGATGTTCAATGGAACGCCCCTACTGTCGTCTACTTATGAAAACTGCTCTAAATATTGGATGGAAATAAATCAAATCGACTTCTCCTCAGCTATAGTGCAGTTTCATCAAAAAATGGTATTGACGTAGCAGATTTTTCCCAAAAAAAAGAGTAATATAGACTGACAGTTAAGCAGACAAAAAGTATTGCTAGTAGTATAATATAAAATTTTTCTTTTAAGTTTTGATTTGCCCTGATTTAGCTCTTGCAAAAATATTTCAATAAGTATATATTTGCTATATATTGTAGATATACCAAATTGAAACAAAGGTTAGGACATTTCTAAATTCTCAAACTTAGTCAGGAATTAGTTCTAAATTCTAAATTCTAAATTCTAAATTCTAAATTCTAAATTCTAAATTCTAAATATGGGATTCTATAACCATGATTCACTTAAGTCTGAACTTAACCAAAGAGGCTGGCGTTTAACTCCCCAAAGGGAAACTATCCTACAGGTGTTTCAACGTCTACCTCAAGGTAAACACTTAAGTGCAGAAGAAATATATCATCTGTTGCTACATCAACAGGAACAAATTAGTCTGTCTACCGTCTATAGGACACTACATTTGTTGACAAAAGTAGGTATTTTGCGGGAACTAGAATTAGCCGAAGGACATAAACATTATGAGATAAACGCCCCTAACCTTCGTAAACATCACCATTTAGTCTGCCTTCAATGTCATAAAACCTATGAATTTAGTGATGATTCTATACTAAAAATCAGTAAGAAGCAGGCTGAAAAAGAAGGTGTTGAAATGTTAGACTGTCAACTCACAGTTCATACTATTTGTATAGAGGCTTTACGCAAAGGTTGGCCTGCTTTAGTAGCTAGTAATTGGTCTTGTCCAAGAACTAAGTTAGAAATTCAGTCTAACTCAAATCATCAAAAGGCAACTTTGGAGGAGGAGGAGGAACTACCAAGCGTTCAATAACAGCTTTATGACTCTCCCGGTTAGTTTGGACTTCTGCAGCGATCGCCTCAAACTTAACTTCCAAACAACCATAAGCAATATCCAATTCTGTAATTACTTCTATTTCCCCCATTCCATTTGGAATAAAATCAGTTAACCAACGTGGTCCAGCTACTATTGTTTGAGCTTGGCGATCGTAAACCCAAATTTTAACATAAATCCTAGGTAAACCTTCCGGTAATTGTACCCTAACTTTTACCGCTCTTCCGGCAATCACATCCTTACCCAGCACTTCTAAATGAGGAACTGGCAATGGTTGTTCATCAGGTAAAATATAAGGCTGTGTCGAAATTGATTCATCCTGCTCTTGAGAAATATTACCTAAACCAAAATTCCATTGCTTCTCTTGGTTTGGTAAAATTTCTTCTAGTGGTTCATCTTCCACCACAAATTCTTGCGCTTCCCAATTAATTTCATCATTATTGCCACTAGCAAATTCCTCATCATCAACCATTACACTTATAGAATCATTATCCTGTAATTCTTCTTCAGTTTTCTGGTTAGATTCTGATGTATTCTCTAATTCTGTACCCTTGTCTTTTTCCTCAGTTGGTTGTAAAGAAGAAGCCTTCATCCATTGCAATAATTCAGAATCATTGCTCAAGGAATAAGCCTTGGAAAAGAATCTATCCTCTAACTTTAA
This sequence comes from Dapis hubbardiae BLCC-M172, assembly GCF_050016015.1. NCBI lineage: Bacteria > Bacillati > Cyanobacteriota > Cyanophyceae > Oscillatoriales > Microcoleaceae > Dapis > Dapis hubbardiae. Next base: position 5,798 of record NZ_JBNHEQ010000070.1, on the reverse strand, counting down.
AGCCTTAAAATCCTTGTTTTTAGGAGAAAATTCTGTGGGAAAGGGCACAAGATTTTGCTTATTCTCAGCAGGTACTTCTTCTTCTTTATTAATAGTTTCTGACTCTGACTTTTCTATTTCTACTTGTGAACTTATCTCCTCTTCAGACCGATCTGAATTTTTCCAAACATCATCTATTTCATCTGTAGCTTTAGGAGCATTTGACTTAGCCAATAAATCATTAATCTGAGTTGCATCTTTAGCCACATTATCTGGTAGTGGATTTCCAAATGTTGGTAATTCTAGTGCTTCAGAATCTGACTCACCTGTAATAGGTTTATAGATTTGTGGTGGTAAAGATTGCTCTTTATGTGTTTTCTGATCTGGTTGAGTCTGATTAATTTTCTCTACTAATTCCAGAAAAGAAGGGGGTTTTTGCTCTGGTTTTCTTCCTGCTAAAGTTTTTGTTTTTGAAGTAATTCCCTGATGCTTATCTTCAACAAAATTTTCATCAATTGCTGCCAACCAATTCTGAAGTGGTGCTGTAATTGTGAAAGATTGATTGGCTATAGTTTGAGTATTATCTGTGAGAATAATTTCTCCTAATATTAGATGAGTTTTAATATTTTCCGGCACATTAATTGTACAGGCAAATATAATAGGTGTTACTTGGTCTGGTAGAGTTTGCTGTACTTCAATTAAAATTTCTGAAGTTTGAGGATTACGCAAACAAATTTTTAAGTTCCCATTGACTATGGGAGTATTATTTTCTGTAATAGTAGAATCTTTTTTTGTTAGATTATTCTGCAAGGGCAGGTTATTAAAGCCTTCATTAGATTGAATATTCTGATTTTGATTATCAAGAATTATCTGCCCAGATATAATTAATGCTTCTCCTGGTTTAGCAATGTAAGATGCTCGATCTAAGGTTAGCTCTAAAGGGTAATTTAGAGTATAGTTATTTTGGGTTTTAGTATCTCTATCTGTTTCTTGATTTGGAGCTGGATTTTGCTCTAGTTCTATTTCTTGTTCTGGCTGAAGTTTAGCCAATATTGATGAGTTATTGATTAGAGTTTCAGTTAGTTCTTTTAATTGATTCTCTATATTTTTGACTTCTTGGTTTTGAGTTTGAATATTTGCCTGTTCTTGTTGACCACTATCTAATAAATCAGTAATATTTTCCCTAATCTCTGATTCTTGAGATAATGCTTTTGATTCATCTTGAATCTGACCATCTAATAATTCTATTTCATCTGATTTAATTACCTCAAGTTTTGGCAATTCAGGATTATTTTTTACTGTATTTTCCTCTTGATTAATTCCTTCTTCATCTGTGTCTACTTGATCTGAAAAAAAAGATATATTTTCATTAGTAATTAAATCCTTGGGCTGGGGTTGAGGATCTGCTACTGTATATAATTCCTGATTCTGTGGTTCTAGTTGTTGTGAAAAATCTGAACTATCATACTCTGTGGGCAATACTTCTAGATGGACAATATGTTCCTTTGTTTCTTTTGATGATGTGGTTAGTTTAGCTAGACAACGAAATTCCCACTTACCAGGCTTGAGGCGGGTAAAGGGGATAATAGATATGAGACCTTGAGAGTGGGTACGACTAGAACGTTTATGAACTCGCCTTATAGGTGGGATTTCTTCAGTAGAATCGTGAATAATCCGAATTTGGACTTCTGTATTGGCTATATGAGTATTAGCCACAATGCGATAGCGACCTTCTAGAATTTCCACATCGGCTGATTCTAAAGGTAGCCAGGTTTGGTCGCCTTCTTTCTGTAGCAAAAATTCCCAGTCTGACATCTACGGCTACAGCTTTACTTTACAAAATATATATTCTTAAGTTTATCTCAGATTATTAGTTATCTGGATGATTTTATCTACTCAAGTCATAATTTTTTTAATTTTAATATTTTATTAATTTTTAATTATCACAAATAATTATTTTTGTCAAGATTAATTTTCTAGAGGGCACTTAGGTCAATTGCTATTTATCAAAATAATTGGGTCGCGCAACCCCCCCTTTGATTGGCGAAATGTTTTTTGGAGGGTTGCTCACGCATCCCCGTTACAAAAACAACTTCTGACTTCTGACTTCGTTAAGAATCCCAACCCAAAGTTGTTTCTATTTCGGTTGCTAGAGACATAGGATCGAAGGGTTTAGTGTTAAACTAAGCCAGGTAAGTTACCCTACCCGACTCGTCTTCAGAACCGGACGTGAGACTTTCACCTCATCACGGCTCCTCTCTTAAACGTCCCTTGTCATGGGTACATCCTGCTTCAGAGTTAACATATCGTCAATCCATATATAATTATCAGGTAAATCCTGGGGTTTAAATTTTGGATATGTCTTTTTGTCTGAAGCCGTTTTACTGTCGTGGCAATGTCGGTGCAACAGTTGTTTGTTTTTAAGCGTGTTGTCACCTCCTTTAGACCTTGGTTTTATATGGTCTACTTCCATAAGGTCAGTTGGACTAAAGGTTAACCCACAAAATGCGCATTTATTCTTTTGACGTTTTAACAGCGTCGTGACTTCTTTCCTTACGCCCGGATGTTTGCCAATTCTGCTACTCCAATAAGTCCAGTCGCCGTCATAAGGGGATTTATTACCTCTCACTTTGACGTGCCTTATAATAGGAACATCTGAGTGTTGATTTAGTATATAATTTCCCTCATTAAGTACCCAGTTCCTGGCTCCTTTTATGTTGGGAAAATACTTTTTCTTTACCCATTTGGCGGACTTATTTGAGTGCCTTCTATTTACCCATCTCCATAGTCTTTTCCACAGGAGGTCATCTATTTTTCTGTAAACCTCTTTACTGACTACGGCTGAGAAGTAGTTAGCCCATCCTTTGATTACCGGATTTAATTTGGCTATTAAAGCTCTGACAGGAACAGTTTTGTTTCTATCGCATATATCAGCCAGTTTCCGATAATGAGTTTTTATACTCTTGGAAGATGGTTTGATCAGCGTCTTAAATCCTTGTTCGGTTGACTTAACCTCATATTGCCTAACATTAAATCCTAGGAAGTCAAACCCAGGTTTATTATTTTCGTATTCTTCCAAGGTGTGGGCAATTTTGGTTTTTTCTGGTTTTAGTTCTAATCCTACCTGATTTAACCATTTCTGTATTACGACTTTTGCTTTTAACACTACTTTGATGTCTTCATGTAGGATAACGAAGTCATCAGCATAGCGTATTAGGGAGAGACTTTGACATTTCATTTGCCAGCTTTTTTGTCTGCCTTGCTTATTTTTAAGGTCTATAGTTTTGGCAAACTCCATTAGCCTTTCCTCCATGCCGTGTAAGGCGATGTTTGCTAGTAGGGGACTGATTACCCCTCCCTGTGGTGTACCTTCCACAGTGTTTGAGAATTGTTTATTGTCAAATACTCCAGACTTTAACCATTGTTTGATTAATCGCCTGTAAGGTGATTGACTTACTTTCCTCAGCAATACATCATGGTTAATTCGGTCAAAGCACTTGGATATATCAGCATCAAGAACGTACTTTGGTTTTTGCTTGATACTGGCATAGATAGCCTCAATGGCATCATGCGTTGACCGTCCTGGTCTAAAACCATAACTATTAGGCTCAAAACGCGCCTCCCATTCTGGTTCCATACCCAACTTAACCAGTGCTTGTAATGCACGGTCATACATTGTGGGGATTCCAAGAGGTCTTTTTTCCTCCCTCCCTGGTTTTGGTATCCAGACTCTACGGGTTGGACTTGCTTTGAGGTATCGCGTGTTTAATAAATCAACCAGGTTAAATCTCTGCATAGGAGGTAGATTTTTAATACCATCTATACCAGCAGTTTTCTTTCCCTGGTTATCTTGGGTCACGCGCCTAACAGCTAGCAACCTGGCGTAATAACTTTTGGTCAGAAGTCTTTGGTATTTACGCATCTTGCGGATTTCGCCACGGCTGGATGCTCTGTAAATTAATTTTTGCAACTTAAATATATTCTTCTCAACCCGTCTCCAGTTAATATCTCTCCATTTGAGATTAGGATTAATACAAACCGGGTCTGGTATATCGTCTGTATCCCATGCCACGCTTAAAAAGGGCTTTGGATTACCCAATCTTCTTTTTAGTGTTTTAGCCTTATTCATCGCGCTTTGATTACCTTACATTACGTCTAACAGTGGGTACGTCAGCATAGATATGCTTTTTACCCAATCCTACTCTCCCTAAGACCTACGTCTGAGTGCGTAGATTGACCTTGAATGGCTTCCCAAGATTTCGACCTGTATTCTTAGGTGTCTTAAGGAGGTTTCCTCGTTCCCTTATTCCTTTTTACGGCTAATTTAGTGGGGTAAAATCTCCCGGAGGGTTCAACATGGTTGTTGATATAGGTGTAACCATACCTATACCCATAGACCCTCTGACCTTGGTCCCACATCCCATAGCTACCTTGGGGATGGTAAACGTTACGAGAGTTTTATTACCTTCCTGTTCGTCCACTTGTCAGCCTTTGCTTGCGGTATCGTTCCTCGGTAACTGGTATTTTCCCGCTTTTAAACCAGCTTCGGAGATTGATGTTCAGTCTCTACTCCGTGGTCTATGCTTTCTACCCAACAACAAGGCGGAGGAATTTCACCTCGAAGGAAATAAGAGTTATCCAATGACCGAATATTTAACCTCCTTTTAGATTGGTCACGGACGGCCATTTATATCTAGTGTCCTAGTTTAGTGGCCAACGAGTCGCACAATTACTCCATTTACTCCCAATTCAAAAAAATGACGCTTATCGTCTGAACTAACTTTCGCTGTCAGGAAAATTACTGGAATTTGCTTCGTGGCCTGATTAGCTCGTAATTCTTGAAAAGTAGCAAATCCATCTAGTTCAGGCATCATTACATCTAAGAGAATAGCATCTGGTTGTTCGAGTTCTGCTTTAGTAATACCTTCTCTACCTGAACTACCAGTAATTACTTGCCAACCACCAACCATTTCTAAACTAAGTTGGGCGACTTCCCTAATATCATCTTGATCGTCTATTAGTAAAATTCGTTTTTTTGTCATTCGACTTAATCCTGAAAAAGTATTAACTTATAGCACTACAAAAAAGTGTAGAACATTAGATATATTTAGAAAAGAGGGAGTAGGGAGCAGGAAGCAGGGATTAGGGAGAAATAATTGATAATTTCTGCACAAGAATTGATTTGATTTTTGATTATAACTAGATGTCTATTAGATATCTCCATAAAATTAACTTGCTCTTGATTTAGTATAAGAGAGTGTTTTTCATTAATTGATAATGGATAATTGATAATTACCTCTCCCTTTTAGGGAGATGATTGACACTTAACAGGAAAAGATTTATTTTTTTCCCCTTGAAAGGAGAGGCTTCAAGGCGTGAATTATCTAATTATTTAATTGCTTAATTATTAATTATTTCGGTAAACTAAAGATTAAGATAGTCAGAGTGCTTAATGTTCGGTGGGTGGGGTCCGGAAAGTTAAATTTTGGCTACGATTCATAGTTATTGTCGCCTCACCCTCCCCACCCTACACTGACACACCTTAAATGGTGCAATAGATGTAGGTTGGGTTGAGGGACCGAAACCCAACAAAAATCTTTTTCCCCTACTCCCTAATCCACAGTTTTAGCTGTGTCTCTCCACTACGCCTGGATTTAATATTCCTTTTACAAACAGTCTCTAAGTAATATCATGTCCGTTGGTATCGGAGCGTGTAAAAGTCTATATAAAATTTAAGCCTTCTTCCTTCTTCTTTCCTTCTTCCTTCTTCCTTCTTCCTTCTTCCTTCTTCCTTCTTCCTTCTTCCTTCTTCCTTCTTC